>JBDLVO010000193.1:0-5665 GCA_039804805.1 Pseudomonadota bacterium | reverse complement strand
TGACGCGAGCCAGGGGGGGAACGGAACAGGTGACCGACACGGCCGGCCCCGGCGGGCAGACCTCGGACGATCCGGCCGGCGCGGCGGCCGTCTGGCTGGCGGAACGGATCGAGCAGCCGCTGCTGCTGCTGCGCGACGGCCGGGTGGCGTGGGCCAATGCCGCCGCCGCCCGGCTGTGGGCGGCGGACTCCCCGGCGGCGCTGGCGGGGCGGGCCTGGGACGGGCTGCTGGCCGATGGCGGGACGCATGGCGAGGGGGTGTTCCCGACCCGGGCATGGTTGCGCCGGGAGGCGGGGGAGAGCGTCGAGGCGGAGATCGACGCCCATCCGCTGCCGCTGCCCGGCGGGGCGGGCTGGGTCCTGCTGCTGCGCGACCCGGGCGAGGCGGCGGCGCTGCGGCGCCAGACCCTGCACACCGCCCGGCTGGCGATCATCGGCGAGACCGTCGCCGCGCTGGTCCACGATCTGGTCCAGCCGCTCAACGTGATCCGGCTCGGCGCCGAGGCGGCGGTGCTGCTGGCCGACCGTGGCGCCTGCGAGCCCGCCGCCGCCCGTCAGCAATTCGAGCAGATCGCCGGGCAATGCACCCTGGCCGCCGCCCTGATCGCCACCCTGGGCCGGGTCTGCCGCTACGAGGAATCCGCGCCGCTGCCGTTCGACGCGGTGGCGGCGGCGCGCGACAGCGCGCTGCTGCTGCGCGGCCATCTGCTCGGGCATCGGATCGACCTTGATCTGTCCGGCCTCGACGACGGCGACGGTCCCGCCGTGGTGGTCGGGCGGCGCACTGAATTCGAGCAGATGGTGCTGGCGCTGCTGCTCGACGCCGATCACGCCTTGGGCCGGCGCCGCTCGGGGCGCGGCCGGCTGCGCCTGCTGGCGCGGCGCGAGGACGGTCAGGTCCGGCTGGAGATGCGCGATAACCGCCCGGAGGGCGGCGCGGGCGCCGAGGCCGAGGCCGAGGGTTACGCCACCCGCGCCGCCGCGGCGACGGTGGCGCGGGCGCTGGGCGGGGGGGTGTCCTTTCAATCGGATGCCGACGGGGGGCGGGTGACGATCCGGCTGCCGCTGGCGCCGGCCGAGCCGGGTGACGGCGGCGCCGGGGCGACGCTGCTGCTGGTGGGGGATCTGGCCGGGCGGCTGGCCGGCGATCTCGCCGGCTGGGGCGTCCGGGTCGGCCGCGCCGATCCGGCCGAGGGCTGGGCCCGTTTCGTCGCCGATCCGGCCGACGTGGTGCTGCTCGACGCGGCGGCCGAGGGGGAGGCGGCGGCGCTGGTGGCGCGTCTGCGCGATTTCGATCCGCTGCTGCCGATTCTGCTGGTGCTGGCGCCGGGCGCGGTGCCGCCGCCGGTGCTGACCGCCCTGGCCGACGAACGCTGCCTGCTGTGGTCCTGGCCGGTGCCGCCGGCCGCGTTGCGCGAGGCGGTCGCCGGGTTCCTGCTGCCACCGCCGGAAGAGGCCGAGGCGGAGGAATAGCCGTTCGATGTCCGGGTTGTCGCCGGCGCGGCGACAGGTTTATACTTTTGACGGGGGCAGGTTGGCTGATCCCCCATTAAGGGAGCACATGATTTGCGGATTCTCGTGGCCGACGATCACAAGTTGGTGCGGGACGGGCTTCGTCCGTTTCTGCGCGAACTCGATGCCCAGGCCGAGATCGTCGATGCGTCCTCGCTGGACGAGGCCATCGCCGCCATTCAGGGCGCGGCCCGTCCGGATCTGGTTTTGCTTGATCTGATGATGCCGGGGATGGACGGCCTCGAGGGGCTCAACCGCATCAAGGCGCTGTTGCCCGACCGGCCGGTGGTGATCGTGTCGGGCTATTCCTCGCGCGATCATGTCCAGGCCGCGGTCCAGGCCGGCGCCGCCGGCTTCATCCCCAAGACCGTCGGCGGCAGCGCGATGGTCAACGCCCTGCGTCTGGTGCTGTCGGGCGAGACCTATCTGCCGTCCAGCAGTTTTTTCGAGCCGTCGGACCCGGCCGGCGCCGGCAGCCATCCGGTCGGCGCGCCGCCGCCGTTCGACCGCCTGTCGCGGCGCGAGGGCGAGATCCTGGCGCAACTGATCGAGGGCCGCACCAACAAGGAGATCGCCCAGATCCTCAGTCTGCAGGAGATCACCATCAAGGTTCACCTGCGCAACGTCTACCGCAAGATCGGCGCCGCCAACCGCGCCCAGGCGGTGCGGATCGCGTTGCAGTCCGGCTGGGACATCCCGCCGGTCGCCCCGGTGGTCCGCTCGGTCGGCTGAGGCTGGGCCGCCTTGTGAATTTGACCCGACCCCTCCGCCGGGCTCCCGCCGCCGTCGCGGCGGGTCCGGCGGAGCCGGGGGTCGATCATGCGTTGGTTTTTGGGGGGATACCAGCTTGGCTTATCGTCGCGAGGGCATCAAAGCCCTTCATCCGTTCACCCTGATCGCCACCGGGTTCGGCGTCGGGCTGCTGCCCAAGGCGCCGGGGACCTGGGGCTCGCTGCTGGCGCTGCCGCTGGCCTGGGGGCTGGCCGCCTGGGGCGGTCAGGCGCTGCTGGCTCAATTCGCCGCCGGCCTGTTCCTGGTCGGCTGGTTCGTCGCCCGCGACTATGTCGGCCGCAGTGGGGTTCAGGACCCGCCCGAGGTGGTGGTCGACGAGGTGGTCGGCCAGTGGCTGGTGCTGGTCGCGGCGCCGCTCAATCCGGTGTCCTACGCCGTCGGCTTCGTGCTGTTCCGGCTGTTCGACATCTGGAAGCCGGGGCCGATCGGCTGGCTCGAGCGCAAATATGACAGCGGCCTCGGCGTGATGATCGACGATGTCGCCGCCGGCGTCGCCGGCCTGATCGGCATGATCCTGTTCCAGCGCTTCGTCGCCCCGCTGCTGGGGCTGGGATGATCGATCCGGCGCTGCGGGTTGCCGCCGCGCGCGTCCTCGCCCTGCTGGCGGCGCGGGGCGAGACGGTGGCGACCGCCGAATCCTGCACCGGCGGGCTGGTCGCGGCGGCGCTGACGGCGGTGCCGGGCTCCTCCGCCGTGGTCGAGCGCGGCTTCGTCACCTATTCCAACACCGCCAAGAGCGAGATGCTGGGGGTGCCGCCCGAGCTGATCGCCGCCCATGGCGCGGTCAGCGCCGAGGTCGCCCGCGCGATGGCCGAGGGCGCGTTGCGTCACGCCCCGGTCGATCGCGCCGTGGCGATCACCGGCATCGCCGGTCCAACCGCCGACGGCAGCGCCAAGCCGGTCGGGCTGGTCCATTTCGCCCTGGCCCGGCGCGACCGGGCGACCCAAGACAGCGTCGCCCGGTTCGACGGCGACCGCGACGCGGTCCGCCTCCAGGCCGCGCTGACCGCGCTCGACCTGCTGGGCGGCTGATCCCGGGCGCCGGTCGTCAGGGCCGGTTGGGCAGGCCGATGTGGAAGGTGGTGCCCTGGCCGGGCACCGATTCGACCCAGATCCGCCCCTGCATCTGTTCCACCACTTTCTTGCAGATGGCGAGGCCGATGCCGGTTCCCTCGTATTTGTCGGGGGTGTGCAGCCGCTGGAAGATGCGGAAGATCGTCTCGTGATAATCGGGTTCGATGCCGATGCCGTTGTCGCCGACCGACAGGTGATGTTCGGCCGGCAGGGTGACCACCCCGATCCGGATCACCGGCGGTCGGTCGGGGCTGCGATACTTGATGGCGTTGCCGATCAGGTTCTGGAACAGCCGGCCGAGGTCGGTGGCGTCGCCACGCACCGTCGGCAGGCCGGGGGCGATCTCGATCTGTCCGCCGGTCTCGGCCAAAGCGGCGCGGAAATTGGCAGCGGCGTCGGCCACCACCTGGCCGAGATCGACCGGCTCGATCGGCTTCTGGTTGCGGCCGATGCGGGAATATTCCAGCAGATCGATGATCAGCCGGTCCATCCGCACCGCGCCGTCATGGGCGAAATTGATGAATTCGCGGGCGGTGTCGTCGAGGCGGTCGCCATAGCGGCGGGCCAGCAGCGAAACGTAGCTCGACACCTGCCGCAGCGGCTGACGCAGATCGTGGCTGGCGACGTAGGCGAATTGCTCGAGTTCGGCGTTGGAGCGGGCCAGATCGCGCCGGTTTTCCTCCTGCTCCAGCACCGCGCCGACCAGCCGGGCCAGCAGGCGCATGAATTCGATGTCGCCCTCGTCGAAGCCGCGCGGGGTAGGGTGGGCGGCGTGGAAGGCGACGGTGCCGTAGACCTGGCCGCGCAGCCGGATCGGCGCGCCGAGATAGCTGGCGATGCCGAGACGGCGATGGGCGGGATGATCGGCATAGGCCGAGGCGGCGACGTCGGGCAGCGCCAGCACGTTGCCGGTCTCGATCACCACGGCGCAGAAGGTGTCGGCGAGGTCGAGCGGGCTGCCGTCGACGATGCCCAGCTCGGGCGGGGCGCCGTGATGCTCGATGATCGCCTGGCGGTCGTCGATGCGGACGATCAGGCCGATGTCGAGGCCGAGATGGCGGCGGCCGAGATCGAGCGCGGCGGCGAGTTGCTGGGCGGCGCCGAACCCGCCGGGCAGGGCGGCGATCTCGCTCAGCGCCCGCAGATTGTCGTACTGGCGTTGCAGGCGCTGGGTGCGCTCCTCCAGCGCCTGGGCGATCCGGGTGCGCTCGGTGATGTCCTCGTGCGCCACCACCACCTCGCCGATCTCGCCATCGGCGCCCAGCACCGGGTAGATGTGGGCATGGATCCAGCGTTCGGGGATCTCGCGGCCATTCGGCGTGACGTGGAGCGCCGGCAGATCGATCTGCTCGCCGGCAAAGGCGGCGGCGAGGTGCGGCTGGATCTGCCCGTCGGGCGGGCCGCCGCCGTCGGGGCCGGGCTGGCCCCACAGCCGGGTCCAGGCCCGATTCGACATCCGCCCGCCGTCACCGGCCTCGACCAGTTGCACCGCGGCCGGATTCTGTTCGAAAATGGCGCGGAAGCGGGCCTCCGACCCGCGCAGGGCCAGTTCGGCCGCCTTGCGGTCGCTGATGTCGAACGCGGTGGTCAGACAGCACCAATTGTCGCCCCAGGACTGGCCGAGCGGCAGGCTTTGCAGGATCACCGGAAAAGGGGGGCGCTGGTCCGGTTGCAGCCACAATTCGCAGCGGGCCGGGCCGCCGCGCACCTGGAGAAAGTGTTCATCGAGCGCCCGCCGGCTGGCACGCTCGACGAACAGCAGAAATGGCTTGCCGACCAGGCGGTTCTTGGCCCGCCCCAGCATTTCCATCCCGGTAACGTTGATTTCCAGGATCGAAAAGCTTGAATCGATGATAAAATAGCCCGCCGGTGAATTCTCGAACAGATCATGGTACTTCTGGCTGGTCAGTTCCAGGTTGATCTGTGTCTGGCGGAGTTGTTCGTTCTGGGATTTCAGCTCTTCCTGATGGACCTGAAGGCTGTGCAGGGCCTCGGCCATCTGTTGCTGGAAGGTTCCTGTATTGGGCCGATCGTCGCGCAGAATCCGCAGCTCGGCTTCAACCGCCGCCAGCTCCAGTTCAAGCTCAGCCCTGGTCTTTCGTGACCTATCGTTCCGGGTCATCACAATAACTTAGCCTGATCGTAGCGCGCGGGACATCTTATCTGTATATACTGTATGACATAGGCGCATCGGGCAGGGAAGACAAAACCGGTGCGATCTGAAATGCTCCGGTAGAGTGTGGCCGGGGATGAAAAACGGCCAATCCGGGCGGGAAAGGGGATCTTCC
>JBDLVO010000192.1:0-7513 GCA_039804805.1 Pseudomonadota bacterium | reverse complement strand
CGTTCTTCTACATGATCGACGGTTTCCGCTACGGCTTCATCGACCATGCCGACGGGCCGGTCATGGCCGGGGTCGCGGTGATGGTCGGGGCCAACCTGCTGCTGCTCGGGCTGACCTATCGCATGCTGGCGACCGGCTATAAGTTGAAGGCGTAGGCGGCGGCAGGATGTCGAGAGGCGCTGCCTCTCGACGCTCTCCGCGCAGGGCCGCAGGCCCTGCGAACCCGCTCTAGGGCGGGGTCAGGGCGCGGGCCAGCGCTTCCCCGGCCAGGCGGTGGGCCAGCGGCGACCAGTGGCCGTCATGCGGGAAATGGACCTGGGCGATCCCCTCGGGGGCCAGCGTGTCGAACGGATCGACCACGGCGATCCCCCGCGCGGTCAGGCGTTCGGCGATGCCCTGGCGCTGGCGGCGGGCCTGCGGGTCGCCGTCGCGCAATTCGGCGCGGGCGGGAATCAGCAGCACCGTCAGCGGCACCTCCGGCCCCAATTGGGCGCCCAGGCGGGCGACCTCGTCGGCGCTCGAGTCGAGCACGGCGGCGAGCTGGTCATCGGCGATCGCCGGCGGCGCCTGGTGGGCCGGCTCGACCAGCCTGAGATCGGTCAGCAGGCGGTTGAGCCGGTCCATCCGCTTCAGGGTGTGGACGATCAGGTTGTAGAAGGCGGAACGCTCGATCAGAACATGCTTGGCTCGCAGCCAGCCGCCATGCAGCGACGGATGGGTCGCGTCGGCGCCGGTGGGATAAAGCCGCAGATCGTCCTCGACCGACAGGCCCAGCACCACCGCGCGGGGACGGGCACCGGCCGGCATCCGCCGCAGCAGGGCGCGGTCATCCTCGAGATCGGCGAGCGGGCTGGCGATGTCGTACCAGTCCCAGCCCAGTCTGGCGGCGGCGATGGCGGCGAAGCTCTCGTCGCGCGGCACGCCCCAGCCGAAGGTGAAGGCGTCGCCCACCGCCCACAGCCTTCCGTCGGCGGCCTCGACCGGGTCGTCGTTGCGCAGGCCGGCGGCGTTGAGCCGGATCGGGACGCGGAATTCGCCATTGTTCTGGGCGAACCAGCCGTCGAAGCCGGGCTTGCCGATGGTCAGCCGCCGCCCCTCGACGGTGGCGTGGTCCTGAAAGCGACGATCGTTGAATTCGGTCCAGCGCGGATAGGCGATCCGGGCGGCTGCTTCGGCCAGCAGGACGGCCAGGACCAACCCCACCGCGACGGCGGTGACGGAACCGGAGCGGCGGCGGCGTCCGGCGAGGCGACGTCTGTTTCTCATCTGGCGGCCCGTCCGTTGTCGTGACGCGAGGGAAACATGGGACCGCCCCGTCCGGCGCGCGGGCCGGGCGGGGCGGGGAAGGACGCGGGTGGTCAGCCCCGCGCCATCTTGGCCAGACGCATCCGCAGGGCGTTCAGCTTGATGAAGCCCTGGGCGTCGCGCTGGTCGTAGACGCTGTCTTCCTCGAAGGTGACATAGTCCATGCGGTAGAGCGATTTCGGCGACTTGCGGCCGACCACGCTGGCGACGCCCTTGAACAGCTTGAGCCGCACGGTGCCGCAGACGTTTTCCGACACCTTGTCGATCATGGTCTGGATGGCGATGCGCTCGGGGGCGAACCAGAAGCCGTTGTAGATCAGCTCGGCATAGCGCGGCATCAGGTCGTCCTTGAGGTGCGCCTCGCCGCGATCGAGGGTCAGGCTCTCGATCGCGCGGTGGGCGACGATCAGGACGCTGCCGCCGGGGGTCTCGTAGACGCCGCGCGACTTCATGCCGACGAAGCGGTTCTCGACCAGATCGAGCCGGCCGATGCCGTTGGCCCCGCCCAGCTGGTTGAGCCGGGTCAGCAGCGCGGCCGGGCTGAGGCGCTCGCCGTCGATCGCCACCGCGTCGCCGTTCTCGAATTCGATCTCGACGTAGGTGGGGGTGTCGGGGGCCTTTTCCGGGCTGACCGAGCGGGTGAACATGTCCTCGTCGGGCTGGACCCACGGATCTTCCAGCGCCTTGCCCTCGTAGGAGATGTGCAGCAGGTTGGCGTCGGTCGAATAGGGCGCCTCGCCGCGCTTGTCCTTGGCGATCGGAATCTGGTGCTTTTCGGCGAACTCGATCAGCTTGGTGCGGCTGGTCAGGTCCCACAGCCGCCACGGCGCGATCACCTTGATGTCGGGCTTCAGCGCGTAATAGCCGATCTCGAAGCGGACCTGATCGTTGCCCTTGCCGGTGGCGCCATGGGCGACGGCGTCGGCGCCGACCTGGCGGGCGATCTCGATCTGGCGCTTGGCGATCAGCGGCCGGGCGATCGAGGTGCCGAGCAGATAGACCCCTTCATACAGGGCATTGGCGCGGAACATCGGGAAGACGAAGTCGCGGACGAATTCCTCGCGCAGATCGTCGATGAAGATGTTCTCTTCCTTGATGCCCATCAGGCGGGCCTTGGCGCGGGCCGGCTCCAGCTCCTCGCCCTGGCCGAGATCGGCGGTGAAGGTCACCACCTCGCAGCCATATTGCTCCTGCAGCCAGCGCAGGATGACCGAGGTGTCGAGGCCGCCGGAATAGGCCAGCACCACCTTGTTGACTTCGCCCTTCATGGCAACGCCTCTCCGTGATGGGGGGTATGAATTCGGAGGCGCAGTATAGAGCGATTTTCGCCGCTGTCACGCCACGGCGCGCGGGGGAAGGCGTGGGCGCCGCCCACACCCGCCAAGGGCCGCAAGGCCCTTGGAGCCCCTTCCTTAGTCCTTCGCGCGGCAAACGCCCGCGCTCAGTCGATCTCGGCGCCGAACGAGCGTCCGTTGATCAGCAGGCCCCCTTCGGCCGCCGACACCGTGACGGTGTCGCCGTCCTTGACCACCCCTTCCAGCAGCAGCCCGGCCAACGGGGTTTGCAGGGTGCGCTGGATCACCCGCTTCAGCGGGCGGGCGCCGTAGACCGGGTCGTAGCCGCGTTCGGCCAGCCAGGCCTCCGCCGCCGCGTCAAGCTCGATGGTGATCTTGCGGTCGGCCAGCAGCTTGCGCAGGCGGGCCAACTGGATCTCGACGATGCCGGTCATGTCGGCGCGGCCGAGGCGGCGGAACAGCAGGATCTCGTCGATGCGGTTGAGCAGTTCGGGGCGGAAGGCGGCGCGCACCATCTCCATCACCGGACCGCGCACCGCGTTGGTCTCCTGGCCCTCCTCCTGGTTGGCGAGGATCTCGGCGCCGAGGTTGGAGGTCAGCACGATCAGGCTGTTGCGGAAATCGACCACCCGGCCCTGGCCGTCGGTCAGCCGGCCGTCGTCGAGCACCTGGAGCAGGACGTTGAACACATCGGGGTGGGCCTTCTCGATCTCGTCGAACAGGATCACCTGATAGGGCCGCCGCCGCACCGCCTCGGTCAGCGCGCCGCCCTCCTCATAGCCGACATAGCCGGGAGGGGCGCCGATCAGCCGGGCGACCGAGTGCTTCTCCATGTATTCCGACATGTCCATCCGCACCATCGCCTGCTCGTCGTCGAACAGGAACTCGGCCAGCGCCTTGGTCAGTTCGGTCTTGCCGACGCCGGTCGGGCCGAGGAACAGGAACGAGCCGATCGGCCGGTTGGGGTCCTGCAACCCGGCGCGGGAACGCCGCACCGCGTCGGCCACCGCCCGCAGCGCCTCGTCCTGGCCGACCACCCGGGTTCTGAGCTTGTCCTCCATCGCCAGCAGCTTGTCGCGCTCGCCGGCCAGCATCTTCTCGACCGGGATGCCGGTCCAGCGCGACACCACCTGGGCGATGTGCTCCTCGGTGACGGATTCGGTCACCATCCGCTTGCCCTCGCCGCCGCTCTCCAACTCGCGTTCGAGGTCGGGGATCACCCCGAATTTCAGTTCGCCGGCGCGGGCCCAGTTGGCGGCGCGCTCGGCGTTGGCCAGCTCCAGCCGGGCCGCCTCCAGCCGTTCCTTGACCTTGGTCGAGGAGGCGAGTTGGTCCTTCTCCGCCCGCCAGCGTTCGGTCAGCTCGACCGATTGCTGCTCGAGCTTGGGCAGGTCCTCCTCCAGCTTGGCGAGGCGGTCGCGCGAGGCGGGATCGCTCTCCTTGCGCAGCGCCTCGCGCTCGATCTTGAGCTGGATGATGCGGCGGTCGAGTTCGTCGAGCGCCTCCGGCTTGGAATCGATCTGCATCCTGAGGCGCGAGCCGGCCTCGTCGACCAGATCGATCGCCTTGTCGGGCAGGAAGCGGTCGGTGATGTAGCGATTCGACAGGGTCGCCGCCGCCACCAGCGCGCCGTCGGCGATGCGGACGCCATGGTGCAGTTCGTATTTCTCCTTGAGGCCGCGCAGGATCGAGATGGTGTCCTCGACCCCCGGCTCGGCGACGAACACCGGCTGGAAGCGCCGGGCCAGCGCGGCGTCCTTTTCGACATGCTTGCGGTATTCGTTGAGGGTGGTGGCGCCGACGCAATGCAGCTCGCCGCGCGCCAGCGCCGGCTTCAGCAGGTTGGAGGCGTCCATCGAGCCCTCGGCCGCGCCGGCGCCGATCAGGGTGTGCATCTCGTCGATGAACAGGACGATCTCGCCATTGGCGCTGGCCATCTCGGTCAGCACCGCCTTGAGGCGCTCCTCGAACTCGCCGCGGAACTTGGCCCCGGCCACCATCGCGCCGAGGTCGAGCGCCAACAGCCGCTTGTTCTTCAGCGCCTCGGGCACGTCGCCGTTGACGATCCGGTTGGCGAGGCCCTCGACGATCGCGGTCTTGCCGACGCCGGGTTCGCCGATCAGCACCGGGTTGTTCTTGGTGCGCCGGGCCAGCACCTGGATGGTGCGGCGGATCTCCTCGTCGCGGCCGATCACCGGGTCGAGCTTGCCGTCGCGCGCCGCCTGGGTCAGGTCGCGGGCATATTTCTTGAGGGCGTCATAGCCGTCCTCGGCCGACGGGCTCTGCGCCTTGCGGCCCTTGCGCAATTGTTCGATGGCGTGGTTGAGCCCCTGGGGGGTGATGCCGGCCTCGGCCAGCGCCTTGGCCGTCGGGCTGCCGGTGGCCAGCGTCAGCGCCAGCAGCAGGCGCTCGGCGGTGACGTAGCTGTCGCCGGCCTTGTCGGCCAACTGCACCGCCTGATCGAGCAGCCGGGCCAGTTCGGTCGAGAGATGCATCCCGGCCCCGGCGCCCTCGACCTTGGGCAGCTTGGCCAGCGCCGCCTCGATCCCCTTCAGCGCCTTGACCGGGTCGCCGCCGGCGGCGCGGATCAGGTTGGCGGCCAACCCCTCCTTGTCGGCCAGCAACACCTGGGCGAGGTGCTCGGGGGTGAGGAACTGGTGATTGGATCGCAGGGCCAGGGTCTGCGCCGCCTGGATGAAGCCCTTGCAGCGCTCGGTGAATTTCTCGAAGTCCATGGGTCTCTCCGCCTCGACCGGACCCACCCGCCCCGGCTGCGGCGACGGGCGGATCCTTCGCTTGATGGCAAAGATATGGCGGGCTTCGCGGCCCCCGCAAGCGGGGACGGGGCGGGAAAACCGCCGGGGCCGCCGCTGTGGCCTTTCCCCCGCCCAAGCGGATGGGGTAGGGTCGGCCCATCAAGTCCGGAGGTGGAATGCCTGTCTCGACTCGTTGCGCCCGCTCCGCGGCCAAACGCGATGCCATTCTCGACGCCGCCTGCGCGGTGTTCCTCGAGCAGGGCTATGCCGCCGCCAGCATGGATGCGGTCGCCGCCCGCGCCGGGGTGTCGAAGGCGACCATCTACGCCCATTTCACCGACAAGGATGATCTGTTCGGGGCGGTGATCCGCGTCCGCTGCGAGCGCAACCGCACCTTCGCCGCGATCGGCCCGGCGCTCGACGCCCGCGCCACCCTGACGATGGTCGGCCGCCGCCTGCTGGAATTGCTGTTGCAGCCCGATACCCTGGCGGTCTACCGGCTGGTCACCGCCGAGGCGCCGCGTCAGCCCGAACTGGCCCGGGCCTTCTACGAATCCGGCCCCGGCACCGGCAAGGCCGAGATCGCGCGGATGCTGGTCGATCTTGGCAAGCGCGGCCTGCTGGCGGTCGAGGATCCGTGGCGGATGGCCGATCTGTTCACCGGCATGCTGCGGGCCGACCTGTTCATGCGCACCCTGCTCGGCCTGCCGCAGCCGGAGGGCGGCACCATCGATCAGGCGGTGGCGGCGGCGGTGGACACCATGCTGCGCGCCTTCGCCCCGTCCCCGGCCGGAGCGGCGTGCTGAACCGCAGGCGAAGAACGGGGCCGGAACGGCGGCCGGAGCCGCCGCTGCCGGCTTTTCGCGTCTGGGGCTGGGTTCAGGGGGTCTGGGGGGTGCGCAGCTCGGTGGCCTTGGCGCGCAGGGCGGACAGCAGGCCGTCGATGCGGTCGCCGCTGGCCCGGATCACCGAGGCATATTCCGACTGGTAGGTCACCGCCATCGAGGTGCCCTCGACCACCAGATCGACCACGCGGAAACCGTTGTCGGTCCGCTTCAGCCGCCATTGCAGGTTGACCGGAGCCTGACGCTCGCGTTCGACCCGCGACGACACCGTCACGCCGCGCTCGCCGTCATCGATCACCCCGGTGATGACGTGGTGGAGATCACCACCGTAATCCTTGAACCGGGTCGACCAGGTCAGCACGACCACATCCTCGAACAGCTGAAGGAATTCCTTCTGCTGGTCGGGGTTGGCCACCCGCCAGTAGCGGCCGAGGACGCGGCGGCCGATGTCGGCGAGATCGACGTCGGTGGTGAACAGGGTGCGGAACCGGCTGGCGCGCTCCTGGTCGGACACGCCCTTGCCGACCATCGCCTGCATCGCGCCGTCGGCCAGATGGGTGACGAAGGCCGAGGCGTCGGCGCCGGTATCGGCCCGGGCGGGAGTGACGAACGGGACCGCCAGCGAGGCGAGCAGGCCGAGCGCGGCCAACAGGACGGGGCGACGGGAAATCATTTGGACGTGGATTCCGAAGAGGGCCGCGCGCCGAAAGGCGTCTGATCACGGCCGTTGGAGATTTCGGCGGCGCGGTGCTGGCGGTAAAGCGAGCGCAACGAGGCGTAGTAATCAAGCGAGGTGCGCTTGACGTCGTCAAGCGGTTCGATCATCGCGGTGCGGCGGTCGAGCCCGTCGAGGGCGGTGCGGGCCCAAGTGACCTCGCCGTAATGGATGTTGGACAGGGTGATGCTGAGCGGGTCGGCGTAGCTCTCGACCGCGAGGCCGAAGGCGTCGCGCGGATTGGACGGGCCGAGCAGCGGCAGCACCAGATAGGGCCCCTCGCCGATGCCCCACACCGCCAGGGTCTGGCCGAAATCCTCCTCATGCGCCGGGATGCCGGCGGCGGAGGCGAAATCGATCAGGCCGAGCAGGCCGAAGGTGGTGTTGAAGGCGGCGCGGAAGAAGGTCTGCACCGCGCGGTCGCTCTCGCCCTGGAGCACGTCGTTGACGAAAATCAGCGGCGAATGCAGGTAGGCGAGGAAATCGTGGATCCGCTCGCGCGGGAATTCCGGCACATAGGTGCGGTAGCCCTCGGCCACCGGGCGGATCGCGTAGGTGTCGAGCGTGTCGTTGAAATCGAACATCGCCCGGTTGAAC
>JBDLVO010000191.1:0-3254 GCA_039804805.1 Pseudomonadota bacterium | reverse complement strand
GAATTTTATGGCCGTCGTCGCGAGATCGAAACGATCGCTGGCATTCTGGAGCGCGGGCGATGGTTCTTCTGCGCGGTGTCGGGTCGGCGCCGCATCGGCAAGACCAGCCTGATCCGCGAGGCGCTGCGGACGGTAGCGGGGCGGCCCGTGGTTTATGTCCAGATTCCCGACAGCGACGAGCGCGGGGTGGTGCAGGCGTTCCAGGATGCTTTCGAGAGCCAAGGCGTGCCGCTTGATGTGGTCCGGCACCTGCGCACCTTTGCCGACATGGCCCGGCAGATCGCGGCGCTCAATCGGGGTGGGGTGATCGTCGTTCTCGACGAATTCCAGTATTTCCATCGCAAGGCCCTGTCGGCGTTTCAGTCCCTGTTGCAGGCCGAGATCGACCGTCTGCGCGACACCGCGCAGGGCGGTCTGATCGTGCTCGGCTCGATCCATACCGAAATGGCGGCAATTCTGGAGGATCGGGCCGCGCCGCTGTTCAGCCGGATTACCGATCGGATCGAAATCGATCATTGGGATTTTGCTACGCTGTTCGAGATGTTTGCCGCTCACGGCATTGATGCTCCCGAGCAACAATTGTTCCTGTGGACTCTGTTCGAGGGGGTGCCGAAGTTCTACCGCGACGCCTTCGATCAGGACGTGCTGGTGTCGGCGCCCGAGGCGCGTTTGGAGACGTTGCGCCGGTGTTTCTTCGAGGGCAGTTCTCCGCTCCGGGATGAGGCGGACACTTGGTTCCTGCGTGAATTCCGCGGCCGCTACGACACGGTGCTGAAATTGATCGCCCGCCTGGGGCCATGTGCCCATGCCGCCTTGATCGACGAGTTCGGCCGGGCCGGCAGTGAACCCGGCACGCAATTGGGCGGCTACCTCAAGATTCTGATCGAGAAATATCACATGGTCGAGAAACAGATGCCGGTGTTCTCGCCCGCCAAGGCTCGCAAGGCCCGTTATGCCCTAACCGACAATTTCCTCACCGCCTGGCTGGGCGCCCTTAAACGCAATGTCGAGGCCGCCCGGATCATGCCGCTCGATCAACCGCTGGCGCGGGCCGACGCCGATCTGGCCGGGATCGAGGGCTTTGCCTTCGAGCGGATGATCCGCCAGCTCACCGTCGAGGCCTCGCGCCGGGGGGTGGGGGATTTCGCTCTGAGCGAGATGGTGCGGGGCTATTGGGACAGCGCCGACACCGAAATTGATCTGGTTGCGCTCGACGGCGAGGCGCGGATCGTCCGGTTCGGCTCCTGCAAGCGTGCCGCCGCCAAACATGACGGTCAGGGCTTGGCCGGTTTCGACGGTCATGTCGCCCGCTTCCTCGCCAGCCAGGCCGGCCGGCCGGTCGCGGGCTGGACCGTCGAAAAAGCGCTCTATTCCCCGGTTTTCCCGGCCGAGCAGCGCCAGGGACTGGAAAGCCGGGGCTATCTTTGCCGCGATCTCGCCGATTTCCGCAATGCTCTGTTTCCCAGCCAAGGGGGCCCGTCATGACCGTTCTGTTGCCCGATCTGCTTGTCACCTGTGACGCCGCGCTGGCCGCCGCCGGGCGGATCGAGGCGCTGGCCCGCGAACGGGTGACCGCGCTGGTCAGCCGCGACGGCAAACTTGCCGCCGACCTGCTCGAAACCCATCAGGTCGCCGCCCACGGCTATGCCTGGCTCGCCACCACCGTCGCCGCCCTGCGCCAGACGCTGGGCTGGGCGCGCCGGCTCGACGCCGCCGGACGGCTGGGCGAACTCGAATCCCTGCTGCTTCAGGCGGCGTTCGGCGAATATCTCGGCCAGATCCATGGCGGCATCCCGATGAGCCAGGGCGAGATCGTCCGCCCCGGCGATCTGGGACTTGAGGCGGCCGACCTGCACGCGCTGGCCGACCCGGCCGAGCGGCTGCTGCGCCGCCAGGGCGCCGCCGCCCCGGTGCGGCAGGCGATCGCCGCCCTGATCCGCGACGGCCATCATTTCGGCGATCCCGGGCTGGAGGACGAAACCCTGGTGCTGATCCAGGAGCAGTTCCGCCGCTTCGCCGACGCCGAGGTGGCGCCTTATGCCCATCAATGGCACCTCGCCGACCAGTTGATCCCGATCGAGGTGGTCGACAAGGTGGCGGAAATGGGGGTGTTCGGCCTGACCCTGCCCGAGGAATATGGCGGGCTGGGGCTCGGCAAGACCGCGATGTGCGTGGTGACCGAGGAATTGTCGCGCGGTTACATCGGGGTCGGCTCGCTCGGCACCCGCTCCGAGATCGCCGGCGAGTTGATCCGCCTCGGCGGCACCCCGGAGCAGAAGCAGGACTGGCTGCCCCGGATCGCCTCGGGCGAGATCCTGCCCACCGCGGTGTTCACCGAGCCCAACACCGGCTCCGATCTCGGCGCGCTGCGCACCCGGGCGGTCAAGGACGGCGACCTCTACCGCGTCACCGGGGCCAAGACCTGGATCACCCATGCCGCCCGTTCCGACCTGATGACCCTGCTGGTGCGCACCGACCCGGCCAGCAGCGATTATCGCGGCCTGTCGATGCTGCTGGCGCCCAAGCCGCGCGGCGACGAAGCCAATCCGTTCCCGGCCGAGGGGATGACCGGCGGCGAGATCCGGGTGCTGGGCTATCGCGGCATGAAGGAATACGAGTTGGGCTTCGACGGCTTCACCGTGCCGACGGCCAACCTGCTCGGCGGAATCGAGGGGCAGGGCTTCAAGCAACTGATGCAGACCTTCGAATCCGCCCGGATCCAGACCGCCGCCCGCGCCGTCGGCGTCGCCCAGGCGGCGCTGGAGACCGGGCTGCGCTACGCCACCGAGCGGGTCCAGTTCGGCAAGCCGATCCACGATTTCCCCCGCGTCGGCGGCAAGCTGGCCTGGATGGCGGTCGAAACCATGGTGGCGCGCCAGTTGACCTATTTCGCCGCGCAGGAAAAGGACCACGACCACCGCTGCGACATCGAGGCGGGGATGGCCAAGCTGCTGGCGGCCCGGGTCGCCTGGGCCAATGCCGACAACGCCCTTCAGGTCCATGGCGGCAACGGCTACGCCGAGGAATATCCGGTCAGTCGCCTGCTGTGCGACGCCCGCATCCTCAACATCTTCGAGGGGGCGGCCGAGATCCAGGCCCAGGTGATCGCGCGCGGCCTGCTCGGCGGCGCCCGGGGGTGATCGGCGGGGCTGCTGCCCCGCGCGCTTCGCGCGCAATAGCAACGAGTTGGCGGGGCTGCCGCCCCGCGCCCTGCTTGGGGCGATGCCCCAAACCCCCTTTGTTTTCAAAAATAA
>JBDLVO010000190.1:0-4857 GCA_039804805.1 Pseudomonadota bacterium | reverse complement strand
TGGGGCATCCGCATCGATGATTCCGCCGGCCGGCCGCTCGACCTGACCGAACCCGGCACCTTCCTGCGCCTGACCGCGCGGATGGTGGCGGACCGTTTCGCCCCGGTCGAGACCCTGGCCTGCCTCAAGCATCCGCTGGCGGCGGGCGGACGCTCGCCCGGCGGTTTCCGCGCGCTGGTGCGCCGGCTCGAACGGGCGGCGTTGCGCGGCCCCCGCCCGGCGCCCGGTCTGGCCGGGTTGCGGCACGGGCTCAAGGATCCGGCGCTGCTGACCCTGCTCGACGATCTCGACCTGATCACCGCCCCGTTCGCCGCCGCGCTGGCGGCGGCCGAGACCGACCTCGCCACCCTGGCCCGCGCCCATTTCGAATGCGCCGAGGCGCTGGCGGCGGCCAACGACGCCCCCGGCCCGGCCCGGCTGTGGGCGGGCGAGGCGGGCGAGGCCGCCGCCCGTTTCGCCGCCGAACTGGCCGAGGCCGCCCCGGCGCTGGGCCCGCTGGCCGGGCGCCATTACCCGGCGCTGTTCGAGGAGTTGCTGGCGGGCGAAGTGGTGCGCTCGGCCTGGGAAACCCATCCCCGCCTGCACATCTGGGGCCCGCTCGAAGCCCGGCTGCAACAGCCCGATCTGCTGATCCTGGGCGGGCTCAACGAGGGCACCTGGCCGGGAGCGGTCGAGGCCGACCCGTGGATGAGCCGGCCGATGCGCGCCGCCTTCGGGCTGCCGCCGGCCGAGCGGCGGATCGGCCTCGCCGCCCATGATTTCGTCCAGGGCTTCGCCGCCGCCGAGGTGGTGCTGACCCGGGCGCAGCGGGTCGAGGGCACCCCGACGGTGCCGTCGCGCTGGCTGACCCGGCTCGACGCGGTGCTGGCGGCGCACCGCCAGATCTGGCCCGACGACGGCCGCGACTGGCTGGCCTGGCACGACCAACTCGACCGTCCCGCCGCCTGGGTGCGGCCGCAGCCGCCCGCCCCCTGTCCGCCGCTGGCGGCGCGGCCACGCCGGCTGTCGGTGACCGAAATCGAAACCTGGATGCGCGATCCCTACGCGATCTATGCCCGCCACGTCCTCGGGCTGGTCGCGCTCGACCCGATCGACGCCGACCCCGGCGCCGCCGAGTATGGCAGCATGGTCCATCTCGCCCTCGAACGCTTCCTGCGCGCCTTCCCCGACCGCCTGCCGTCCGACCCCGCCGCCGCCTTGCGCGCGATCGGCGCCGAGGTGTTCGCCGAGGCGGTGGCCTCGCCGGCGGTGTGGGCGTTCTGGTGGCCGCGCTTCGTCGCCATCGCCGGCTGGGTCGCCGGGCGCGAGACCGAGCGCCGCCCCGATCTGGCCTCCTGCCATCCCGAACTGCGCGGCGCGCTGCGGCTGGCGGCCCCGGCCGGCCCCTTCACCCTGGTGGCCAAGGCCGACCGGATCGACCGCCGCCAGGACGGCAGCCTCGACCTGATCGATTACAAGACCGGCCAGCCGCCGACCATGCGCGAGGTCGCCGCCGGCTACGCCCCGCAACTGCCGCTGGAAGCCGCGATCGCCCGCGCCGGCGGCTTCGCCGGCCTGCCCGCCGCGATGCCGGCCCGCCTGCTCTACTGGCGCCTCAACGGCGGCGAGCCGGGCGGCGAGGAACGCCCGGCCGGCACCGACGCCGCCGCCCTGGCCGAGGCCGCGCTCGACGGGGTGCGGGCGCTGATCGCCACCTACGACGATCCGAATACCCCCTACCCGGCCCGCCCCCATCCCGATTACGCCCCGCGCTATTCCGACTATCTCCACCTCGCCCGGGTGCGCGAATGGTCGAGCGGCGGCGCCGAGGACTGACCCCCAACCAACGGGTTCCAAGGGCCTTGCGGCCCTTGGCGGGTGCGGGCGGCGCCCGCCTTTTCCTTGGCGAACCGCCGGGTTTTGCTAAGCTGCCCCCGCCCTCGGATCACGGAAGGAGTGCGAAGGATGCGAATCGCGATCGCGGTGCTAACCCTGGCCTGGCTGGTGCCGGCGGTGGCCGGGGCCCAGGCCGTCACCGACCAGTCGATGATGGTCAACCGGGCGCTGACCACGGTCGAACGCCTGCGCAGCGTTCCCGACATGGAGGACTCGATCGCCCAGTTGCTGCCCCGGGCGCGGGGCGCGCTGATCGTGCCCGATCTGGTCAAGGGCGGCTTTCTGCTCGGGGCCCAGTACGGCACCGGGGTGCTGCTGGTGCGCGGCCGCGACGGACGCTGGAGCGGTCCGGCGTTCTATTCGGTCGCCGCCGGCAGTTTCGGCCTGCAGATCGGCCTGCAGGATGCCGAGGCGTTCTACATCATCATGACCGATGGCGGCCTGAACGCGGTGGTCAACAACCAGTTCAAGGCCGGGGCCAGCGCCGGAATCGCGGTGACGGTGGTGGGCGCGGGCGCCGAGGCGGCGACCACCACCCATGCCGGAGCCGACATCTACGCCTTTTCCCGCGCGGTCGGCCTGTATGGCGGGCTGACGCTGGACGGGGCCGGGATCCTGCCGCGTCATTCCTGGAACGCCGCCTATTACGGCGGCAATCCGACGCCGCAGCAGATCCTGTTCGACCATGCGGTCGACAGCCCGCAGGCCGACCGGCTGCGGGGTAGTCTGACCCCCTGAGGGGGGACGTCGATCATCCGAGAAAAATTCCCCCCGTCAGGGGGGGGAACCGGCCGTCGGTCGGCTCAGTGGCGGAACATCGGCCGACGCCAGCGCGGACGCTGGCGGCAGGCCACCAGCAGCGCCCCGCCGAGACCGCCGACCACCACCCAGGCTGGCAGATCCAGCACCATCGCCTGCACGCTGTCGAACAGCGAACGCCCGGCGTCGGCGGTATCGGGGCTATGCCCGGCCAGCAACAGGACGAAATCCGCGGTGACCAGCCCGACATAATCTTCCGGGCCGAGCGCCATCACCGCGTCGGCGGAGGCCATGATGACGGCGAGGCCAACCAGCAGCCACCCCGTCACACGTCCGAAGAGCATGCTATCCCCCTGGGTAGGAATGGGTTCAAATTGTCGCGATGCGTGAGGTTTGCGCTCGGGCCGCGCCAAATTCAACAGTTTTTCGGCGCCCTTATCCATGCGTATTGCGCGTGTCACCGCCTCGTATATTCCGCCCTCGCCAAAGCGGGGGTTTTTTGCGATGGTGCCGGCCATGAGCGATCCTGGGTCCTCCCTGTTCCTCGGCCGGCGGCTGCTCTGCCGGCGCGGCGGCCGCGTCGTTTTCGCCGGCCTCGATTTCTCCCTCGCGGCCGGGGGGGCGCTGCTGCTGCTCGGCCCCAACGGCGCCGGCAAGTCGAGCCTGCTGCGGATCCTCGCCGGGCTGCTGAAGCCGGCCGGCGGCCAACTGGCCTGGGCCGGCCAGGACGTCGCCGAGGATCCCGAGGCCCATGCCGGCCGTTGCCACTATCTCGGCCACCACGACGCGGTCAAACCGGTGCTGACCGTCGCCGAGATGGTGCGGTTCTGGGCCCGGCTGCACCATGACGACGCCGCCGTCGCCGACCGCGCCACCCTGGCCGCGCTCGACCGCTTCGGCCTCGCCCATCTCGCCGACATGCCGGGGCGGATGCTGTCGGCCGGGCAGAAGCGGCGGGTCAACCTCGCCCGCCTGCTGGCGGCGCCCGGTCCGCTGTGGCTGCTCGACGAGCCGACCACCGCGCTCGACCGCGCCTCGATCACGGTGCTGGAGGCGGTGCTGGCCGAGCATCGCGCCGGCGGTGGGCTGGTGGTGCTGTCGACCCATACCGACATCGCCCTGCCCGACGCCACCGTGTTGCGGCTCGACCGCTTCGCCGCCGTGCCCGAGGAGGAGGAGGACACGCCATGAGCCGTTTCCTCGACGTGGTCCGCCGCGACCTTCGCCTCGCCCTGCGCCAGGGCGCCGACAGCGTGATGGTGGTGACGTTCTTCATCCTGACCGTGGTGCTGTTCCCGTTCGGCATCGGCCCGGAAACCAACCTGCTGGAACGGGTGTCGGCCGGGGTGCTGATGGTCACCGCCCTGCTGGCGGCGATGCTGTCGCTCGACCGGCTGTTCCAGGCCGATTACGAGGACGGCTCGCTCGAATTGCTGGTGCTGACCCCGGCGCCGCTGGAAGGGGTGGTGGCGGCCAAGATGCTGGCGCACTGGCTGACCACCGGCCTGCCGCTGCTGGCGGTGGCGCCCCTGCTCGCGGTGCTGCTGCACCTGCCGGCCGAGGGCTTCGTCCCGCTGCTGCTGGCGATGGCGCTGGCCACCCCGATCCTGTCGCTGATCGGCGGCATCGGCGCCGCTTTGGTGCTGGGGGCGCGGCGCGGCGGCGTGCTGCTGTCGCTGCTGGTGTTGCCGCTGTACATCCCGGTGCTGATCTTCTCGGTCGGCGCGATCGACGCCGCCAGCCAGGGGCTCGATGCCGCGCCGCATCTGCTGATCCTGGGCGGAATCCTGGTCGCCGCGCTGGTGCTGGCGCCGTGGGTCGCCGCCGCCGCGCTGCGGCAGGCGGTGGAATAGGGAGTCAGGCCAGCGGCAGGGCGGCGGCGGCGGCGCGGCGGCGGGTCCGGCCGCGCCGGGCCGCTTCGACATAGGGCCGCATCTCGGCGTCGCCGCGGGTGATGTGGAACACCAGCCAGGTCGCCAGCGAATCCCCCAGCGTGCGCAGGATGCCGGCGCGGATCTGGTCACAGCCGCTGGAAAAATGGGCCAGCACCGCGTCGAGCCGCTTCAGCAGCATCTGGTGGCCGAGCCGCTGCCCGTCGAGATCGGGAAAGCCGATCGCCCGCTGCAACGCCTCCTCGCGCTGGAAATGGGCGCGGCACAGGTCGCGCAACTGGGCGAGGGTGGCCTCGACCCCGGGGCCGGCGGCCGGGCGGGCGGTCACCGC
>JBDLVO010000189.1:0-24468 GCA_039804805.1 Pseudomonadota bacterium | reverse complement strand
CTCCCGGAACCGGACCGCCGGCCGCTAGTTACGCACCACGTTGGAGGCCAGCACCCGCTCCATCTCGGCCATTCCGGCCGGCGGATCGACCCGGCCGCCGGCCACCCGCATCGCCGCGCCCAGCGCGTGCAGGGTGCGCGACAGGTGATGGGTGCGGCTCTGCTCGCCCATCTGGCCGATGCGCAGGATGTTGAGCCCGAACGCGCCCGAGATTTCAACCCGGTAGAGCTGGGACATGATGTGGCGCACCCGGTCGGCCGACACCCCGTCCGGCACGCTGATGCCGACCACCGAATTGAGGCGGGAATCCGCCGGAATCAGCAGGTCGAGCCCCATCGCCTCGATCCCCGCCTGCAACGCGGCCGAACAGACGGCGTGACGGCGGAAGCGGGCCGGCAGGGTTTCCTCGCAGATCAGCCGCAGCGCCTCGTGCAGGGCCAGCACCCCCGACACCGGCGCGGTGTAGTGGTAGGATTTCTGGTTCCAGAACTGGTCGGCGAGGCGGGCGTCGAGACACCAATGCGCCATCGGCGCGTTGCGGGCGACGATCCGGGCCCAGGCCTCGTCGGAGAAGGCGATCAGTGACACGCCGGGGATCGAGGACAGCCCCTTCTGGCCGCCGGTGATCACCGCGTCGACCCCCCATTCGTCCATCTCCAGCTCCATGGTGGAGAGGGTACAGACGGTATCGACGATGTTGACGCAGCCATGGGCCTTGCCGAGGCGGCAGATCTCGGCCAGATGGCGGTTCCACACCGTGTTCGAGGTCTCGCCCTGCACCACGGTCAGCACCTTGTAGCCGCCTTCCTTCAGCGCGCGCTCGACCATCTCCGGCGCGGCGGCCTGCTTGTCGGGGATCTCCAGCACGGTGACGTCGCCGCCGACCCGGTGGACCATCTCGACCAGCCGGCCGCTGAACAGGCCGTTGCGGATCGACAGCACCTTGGTGCCGGGCTCGACCAGGTTGCAGACCGCCATCTCCATCGCCGCCGAGGCCGGTCCCGACACCCCCAGCACATGGCTGGATTCGGTCTGGAACACGTAGCGGGCCATGATCTTCACCTGCTCGATCACCCGGTTCATCGTGTCGCCGAGGTGATTGATCACCACCGAATTGGCCGAGGCGACCTTGTGCGGGATCGGCACCGGGCCGGCTCCCATCATCAACAGCGGCTCGTCCGGCAGGATGTTGTCGAGCGGGATGATCTCGGGTGGTTTGGGGTAATGCATTTGCAGTCCTGGGTCAGAAGAAACAAACGCCGGTCGAAACCCGACCCGCGCGCGGGAAAGCGCGTGGATCAGGCCCGGGCCAGCTCGGCCAACTTGGTAACGATGGAGCGCAAGCCCTTGACCCGCTTGGCCGGGTCGTCCCAGTCGCGCAGGAACACCAGCTTGTGGTCGGGGCGGATCTTGCAGGTGCCGGCGGCGCGGGCGACGTACTGCACCAGCCCGGCCGGGTTGGCGAAGACGTTGCCGCGCAGCGACACCACCGCCCCCTTCGGCCCGGAATCGACCTTGTCGATCCCCGCCTGCTTGCACAGGGCCTTGATCGCCACGACTTCGATCAGATTATCGACTTCGGGCGGCAACGGGCCGAACCGGTCGATCAGTTCGGCCGCCAGCGCGTCGAGTTCGGGCTGGGTGTCGAGCGTGGCGATGCGACGATAGAGCCCGAGCCGCACCGGCAGGTCGGCGACATAGGTATCGGGGATCAGCACCGGGCTGCCCAGGGTAATCTGCGGCGACCATTCCTCGGCCGCCGCCACCTCGGCCCCGCCCTTGGCCGCCGCCACCGCCTCTTCCAGCATCTGCTGATAGAGTTCGATCCCGACCTCGCGGACATGGCCGGATTGTTCCTCGCCCAGCAGGTTGCCGGCGCCGCGGATATCGAGATCATGGCTGGCGAGCTGGAACCCGGCGCCGAGCGAATCGAGCGTCTGCATCACCTGCAACCGCTTCTCCGCCGCCTTCGACAGCACCGTCTCGGCCGGCAGGGTGAAATAGGCATAGCCGCGCACCTTGCCGCGCCCGACCCGCCCCCGCAGCTGGTAAAGCTGGCCGAGGCCGAACATGTCGGCGCGATGGATGATCAGGGTGTTGACGCTGGGCATGTCGAGGCCGGATTCGACGATGTTGGTCGAAAGCAGCACGTCATACTGCCGATCGCCGAAGGCGACCATCACCTCTTCGAGTTCGGACGGCGACAGGCGGCCATGCGCCACCGCCGTCTTGACTTCCGGCACCAGCCGGGCCAGCCGCTCGGCGACGCGGTCGATGTCGGCGAGGCGGGGACAAACATAGAATACCTGCCCGCCGCGATAGCGTTCGCGCAGGATCGCCTCGCGCAGCACCACCGGGTCGTAGGGCAGCACGAAGGTCCGCACCGCCAGCCGATCGACCGGCGGGGTGGCGATCACGCTCATCTCCTTGACCCCGGACAGGGCCAGTTGCAGCGTGCGCGGGATCGGCGTCGCGGTCAGGGTCAGCACATGAACGTCGGCGCGCAATTGCTTGAGCCGCTCCTTGTGGGCGACGCCGAAATGCTGCTCCTCGTCGATGATCAACAGGCCCAGCCGCTTGAAGCCGATGGTCTTGGCCAACAGGGCATGGGTGCCGACCACCAGATCGATGGTGCCCTCGGCCAGCCCGGCCTTGGTCTCGGCCGCCTGTTTGGCGGTAACCAGCCGCGACAATTGCGCCACCCGCACCGGCAGGCCGGCGAAGCGGGCCGAGAAGGTGCGGAAATGCTGGCGGGCCAGCAGGGTGGTCGGCACCACCACCGCCACCTGCAACCCCTGCAACGCCGCGACGAAGGCGGCGCGCAGCGCCACCTCGGTCTTGCCGAAGCCGACATCGCCGCAGATAAGGCGGTCCATCGGCCGGCCCGAGCCCATGTCGGCGATGGTCTCCTCGATCGCCCGCAACTGATCGTCGGTCTCGGCCCAGGGGAAGCCGGCGCAGAACTCGTCATAGGCGCCCTCGGCCGGGGTCAGGCTTTCCGCCTGCCGCACCTGCCGCTCCGCCGCCACCGCGATCAGTTGCTGGGCGATGTCGCGGATCCGCTTCTTGAGCCTGGCCTTGCGCGCCTGCCAGGCGGTGCCGCCCAGCTTGTCGAGCGCCACTCCGGCCTGCTCCGAGCCGAACCGGGTCAGCACCTCGATGTTCTCGACCGGGACGAACAGCTTGTCGCCGCCGTCATAGATCACCCGCAGGCAATCATGCGGCGCCCCGGCCACCTCCAGCGCCACCAGCCCGTCATAGCGGCCGATGCCGTGCTCAACATGGACCACCAGATCGCCTTCGGACAGCGCCTGGGCCTCGGCGATGGTGCTGGCGCCCTTCTTCTTCTTGCGCGCCGGCCGGGCGAGGCGGTCGCCCAGGATGTCCTGCTCGGTGATCACCACCAGATCGGGGGTGACGAAGCCGTGATCGAGCCCGACCACCGCCGCCGCCACCTGCCGGGCCGGCAGCGCCGTGGCCTCGGCCCAGCCCTCGACCGCGACGATCCGCTTGAGGCCATGCTCGGCCAGCACCGCCACCAGCCGATCGCGCGAGCCGGCGCTCCAGGTCGCCAGCACCACCCGGCGGCCGGCGGTCTGCTCCGCCTCGATCCGCTCGCGCACGCCGTCATGCAGCGACACCCCGGGGCGGGTGCGCAGTTCGGCGAAATCGCGCCCGATCCGCCCGCCCAGGTCGCACACCGTCGCCGCGCCGGCCTCGACCCGGTCGAACGGCGACAGCTCGAACACCGGCCGCGCCGCCAGCAGCCGGCGCCATTCCTCGGTTTCGAGATAGAGCAACGGCGGCGGCAACGGATGGTAGACCATCCCGGTTTCGGCCAGCGCCGCGCCTTCCAGCCCGGTGCGGGCCTGATAATATTCGAGGATCAGCGCCTGCCGCGCCGCCAGCGCCTGCTCGGCCTGCGGGTCGAGCACCGCCACCGCCTCGGGCAGATAGGCGAACAGGGTGTCGAGCCCGTCATGGAACAGCGGCAGCCAATGTTCCTGGCCGGCGAACTTGATCCCGGCCGAAATGCTCTCGTACAGCGGGTCCGGCCCCTGCACCACCCCGAACCGTTCGCGATAGCCGGCGCGGAAACGGGCGATCGAGGCCTCGTCGAGGACCGCCTCGCTGACCGGCCGGCAGACGAAGCCGTCGGCCGGGCCGCTGCTGCGCTGGCTGATCGGATCGAACGCCCGCACCGTTTCGACCTCGTCGCCGAAGAAGTCGAGCCGGAGCGGCGCCGTCGCCCCGGGCGGGAACAGATCGACGATGCCGCCGCGCACCGCATATTCGCCCGTCTCCATCACCGTGTCGGCACGGACATAGCCATTGCGGTCGAGAAAGCCGGTCAGATCGGCCAGCGGCACCCGCCGCCCCGGCGCCACGGTCAGGCTGGCCCGGGCCAGCGCCTCGCGCGGCGGCACCCGCTGCGCCAGCGCCGCCACCGTGGTCAGCACCACCACCCCCGTGCCGTCCGGCGCCCGCCCGGCCAGCCGGGCCAGGGTGTCGATCCGCCGCGTCACCACCTCGACATGGGGCGACACCCGGTCATAGGGCACGCAATCCCACGCCGGGAAGTCGAACACGGTCAGCTCGGGGGCGAAGAAACCCAGCAATTCGGCCATCCGCGCCAGCCGGCCGTCGTCGCGGGCGACGAACAGGACGTCGCGGTCGGGATGGGCGCGGGCCAGACCGGCCAGCACCAGGGCATCATATCCTTCGGGAACCCCGGCCAGGGCGACCCGGCCGGGCTGGGACGGAACGGGGGGAACCAGGGTCAAGGGTTGGCGGCTTCGGTTTGCACGAACGCGCGGATCATCGCCATCACGTCATGATCGAGCGCCTCCGGCACCGTCTGCTTGCCGGTGGCCCAGTCGAACAGGTCGCTGTCGGGCTGGGCCAGCAGCGCCTCGAACCGGTCAAGCTGCGCCTCTGTCAGCTCGGCCAGCCGGCGGGCGGCGAAGCGGCCGAACAGGATGTCGTTCTCGTTCGACCCCATGTGATGGGCACGGAACAGCAGACGTTTGAAACGGGGGGACTCGGAATCGGCCATGACGTCCGGGATTGCGTCGGGATCAGAGCCGGCTAGGATAGAGCCCTTCGCCGCCGCTGTCAGCTTCCGATGCGCCCCGAGAGCCTGTTTCCCCTGTTCGTCCCCGTCACCGCCCTGCCCGGGGTCGGCCCCCGCCTCGCCCCGCTCTACCAGCGGCTGGCCGGCGACAAGGTGGTCGATCTGCTGTGGCATCGCCCCAGCGGGCTGGTCGATCGCCGTTATTGTCCCCCCCTGGCCGAGGCGATCCCCGGCCGGGTCGCCACCCTGACCGTCCGGGTCGAGGCCCATCTGCCCGGCGATGGCGGGCGGCGGCCCTACCGGGTGCGGGTGGCGGACGAGACCGGCTTCGCCCATCTGGTCTATTTCCACCCGCGCGAGGGCTGGCTGCGCGAGCTGCTGCCCGAGGGCGCGATCCGGGTGGTCAGCGGCATGGTCGAGGGCTTCAACGGCGAGATCACCCTGCCCCATCCCGACCATGTCGTCCCGCCCGAGCGCCGCGCCGAGGTGATGACGGTCGAGCCCACCTATCCGCTCACCGCCGGGGTGACCCTGCGCCCGCTGACCCGCGCCATCCGCGCCGCGCTCGACCGCGCCCCCGACCTGCCGGAATGGCTCGATCCCTCCTGGCGCGACGCCCAGGGCTGGCCGGGCTGGCGCGAGGCGCTGCGCCGGCTGCACGCCCCCACCGGGCTGGAGGAGTTGGGGCCGGACACTCCCGCCCGCCGCCGCCTCGCCTATGACGAGCTGCTGTCGGGCCAGTTGGCCCTCGCTTTGGTCCGCGCCCATCTGCGCCGCCGCAAGGGCCGCGCCCTCGCCGCCCCGGCCCAGGCCCTGCGCGCCAAGGTGCTGGCCGCCCTGCCCTTTTCTCCCACCGGCGCCCAGACCCGCGCCTTGGCCGAGATCGATGCCGATCTCGCCCGCCCGGCGCCGATGCTGCGCCTGCTTCAGGGCGATGTCGGCAGCGGCAAGACCCTGGTCGCCTTCCTCGCTTTGCTGACCGCGATCGAGGCCGGCAGCCAGGGCGCGCTGATGGCCCCGACCGAGATCCTCGCCCGCCAGCATTTCGCCTCGCTCGAACCGCTCGCCGCCGCCGCCGGCATCCGCCTCGGCCTGCTGACCGGCCGCGACAAGGGCAAGGTCCGCGCCGCCCGCCTCGCCGACCTCGCCGAGGGCGCCATCGACCTGCTGATCGGCACCCACGCTTTGTTCCAGGACGACGTGGTGTTCCGCGACCTCGGCCTCGCCGTGATCGACGAACAGCATCGCTTTGGCGGCGAGGTCGATATGCTGGTGATGACCGCCACCCCGATCCCCCGCACCCTGCTGCTCAGCGCCTATGGCGACATGGATTATTCCCGCCTCGACGAGAAGCCGCCCGGCCGCACCCCGATCGATACCCGCGTCGTGCCGCTGGCCCGGCTCGACGAGATGGTCGCGGCGGTCGGCCGCGCCCTCGAAACGGGGGCGCGGGTCTATTGGGTCTGTCCGCTGGTCGAGGAATCCGAACAGAGCGACCTTGCCGCCGCCGAGCAGCGTTTCGTCGACCTCGCCGAAAGCTTCGGCGAGCGGGTCGGGCTGGTCCATGGCAAGATGAAACCCACCGCCCGCGACGCGGTGATGAGTCGCTTCGCCAGTGGGGAGATCACCTTGCTGGTCGCCACCACCGTGATCGAGGTCGGGGTCGATGTCCCCGAGGCCACCGTGATGGTGGTCGAGCATGCCGAGCGCTTCGGCCTCGCCCAGTTGCACCAGTTGCGCGGCCGGGTCGGGCGCGGCAGCGGGCGGTCGCGCTGTCTGCTGCTCTATGCCACCCCGCTCGGCGAGATCGCCAAGGCCCGGCTCGAAATCCTCCGCGCCAGCGACGACGGCTTCGTCATCGCCGAGGAGGATCTCCGTCTGCGCGGCGGCGGCGAGATCCTCGGCACCCGTCAGAGCGGATTGCCCGAATATCGCCTCGCCGATCTTGCCAGCCATGGCGGCCTGCTCGAGCACGCCCGGGGCGAGGCCGAGGCCGTATTGGAGCAAGATCCCGAGCTCGCCACCCCGCGCGGCGCGGCGCTCCGCGTCCTGCTCTATCTGTTCGAGCGCGACGCGGCGATCCATACGCTGAAGTCTGGGTGAAAATACTTTATAAGCAATATCTTAAAACAAAAACATTTCCAGGAACCTGAGGTTCCTGGACCTCCCAAAATGGGAGAACGATCCCGCCTTCCTTCAGCTTGGGCGCGCGCAACGCCGCCGATATCGTCATCGTCGGCGGGTGGACAGCAGGGGATGGCGATCCTATATCCTGCCGGCTTGCCCCCCGGCCGAGGAGACCCCATGCCGATCGAACGCGCCTTCGAAACCCTGATCTTCCGCAGTCGCTGGATCCTCGCCCCGTTCTATTTCGGGCTGGTGGTCGCCCTGCTGATGCTGATGGTCAAGTTCTGTCAGGAACTGATCCATCTGGTGCCCCAGGTCTTCTCGATGACCGAGAACGAGACCATCCTGATGGTCCTCTCCCTGATCGACATGTCGCTCGCCGGCAATCTGTTGTTGATGGTGATCTTCGCTGGGTACGAGAATTTCGTCTCCAAGATCGACACCGGCGATCACGAGGACCGGCCGGACTGGATGGGCAAGGTCGATTTCGCCGGCCTCAAGCTCAAGCTGATCGCCTCGATCGTCGCCATCTCCGGGATCCATCTGCTCAAGGCCTTCATGAACGTCGGCACCCTCGACAAGGGCGATCTCGGCTGGATGATCGGCATCCACATGACCTTCGTCGTTTCCGGCGTCCTGCTCGCCTTGATGGACCGCATCGTCGATCCGCCGGGCTCGCACTGAACCGAACCGGACGGGCGCCGGTCAGGTCTCGTCCGGCCGCGCCAGCGCCGCCATCACTCCCGCCCACGCCGCCCGCATCGTTTCGAGTGATTCGAGGCTGGTGGCGGGGGGCGGCTCCAGCCGCACCGTCGCCTCCTCCTCCGGCACCCGCGCGATCTCCGCCGGCCGCAATGTGCCGGCGAAGCCCAGCCGCTCCGGATCCTCCCCGGTCGCGAACACCCGGTCGCACAGCACCCGGGTCCAGGCGATGAAGGCATCCCGCGCCGCCACCGAGGCGAACTCGATCGCCCGGGGCGCGAAATCCTGCACCAGACTGGCATAGGCCCGTCCGTCCGCCCGCATCGTCTGCGCCGCGAACAGCGCCGCCAGCGCCGGGGCGTCGGGATGGCGCCCGGCTTCCGCCGCCGCCGCCCGGGTCGCCTCGGCATCGAACAGCCGTGCCACCGATTCGCCGTCGCCGTCGCGCAGCACCGCCACCAGCGGCTGGTCGAGATGGGCCGACAGCGCGTCGAGAAACCGTTCGATCCGTCCATGCGGCATCGGCCGGTCGAGCGGCAGATAGACATACAGCGGCGCCGGCGGGCAGTCCGCCGCCACCGCCGCCACCGCCCGTTCGGGAATCGCCTCGCCGGCCGGATACAGGCTGCCGTCGGGGAAGCCGACATAGGCCCCGGCCACCGCCGCGAATCCCGGATCGACATAGCCGTATTCCACCAGCCGGAACGGCGCCAGTTGCCGCCACACCGCCGTCGCCGCCGGATTGGCCGGCGCCCGCGTCTCTCCCGCCGCCGCCTGCTCGGCCAGCAGGCGCTCGAACGCCTCCACCGCCCGCGCGCTGTCCAGCCGGATCCGGATCACGTCGTCCCGAGGTTCTGACATCCCCCTCGCCTCCCCGTCGGATCGCTCTATGGCCGAGGATATACCAGAGCCGCGATCTCCCCCGAAAAAAAACGCCGCCCGCCGCCGCTCCTCCCGGCCTTGGTCGTTGACAGGACCGTCCGTGCGAGTAGCCTTGGCCCACCCGCGCCGGCGGTCGCGGCACTGATTCGGGGGACGAATGGACTATTTCTTCCAGCAGGTGATCAACGGTCTGACCCTGGGCGCGATCTACGGCCTGATCGCCATCGGTTACACGATGGTTTACGGCATCGTCGGCATGATCAATTTCGCCCATGGCGAGATCTACATGCTGGGGGCCTTCATATCATTGATTGCCTATCTGTTTGTATCGACCATCGGTGGTGGCTCGGTCGCGCTGGCCCTGATGGCGACCCTGCTCGCCACCATGCTGTTCACCTCGTTGTGGGGCTGGGCGGTCGAGCGCGCCGCCTACCGGCCGCTGCGCGGCGCCCCGCGCCTCGCCCCGCTGATCTCGGCGATCGGCGTCTCGATCCTGCTCCAGAATTTCGTCCAGTTGAGCCAGGGGGCGCGGGTCAAGCCGCTGCCGCCGGTGGTCCATGGCGGCCTCACCTTGTTCCAGGGCGACAGCTTCACCGTCGGCATCAGTTGGCTCCAGATCATCATCTTCGTGCTGACCCTGGCGCTGATGGCCGGCTTCACCTGGGTGATCGCCCGCACCCCGCTCGGCCGGGCCCAGCGCGCCACCGAGCAGGACCGCCGCATGGCCGCCCTGCTCGGCATCGACGTCGATCGGGTCATTTCCGCCACCTTCGTCATCGGCGCGGCGCTGGCCAGCGTCGCCGGGCTGATGGTCACCCTCTATTACGGGGTGATCGATTTCTACATCGGCTTCCTCGCCGGGCTGAAGGCCTTCACCGCCGCCGTGCTGGGCGGCATCGGCTCACTGCCCGGGGCGATGCTGGGGGGCGTGCTGATCGGCCTGACCGAGGCGCTGTGGTCGGCCTATTTCTCGATCGAATACAAGGACGTCGCCACCTTCGTGATCCTGGTCGCCGTGTTGTTGTTCCGTCCCACCGGGCTGCTCGGCCGCCCCGACGTCGAAAAGGTCTGATGCCGATGGCGCCGGTTTCCCCCCTCTCCCTGCTGCGCGACTCCGCCCTGGCCGCGCTGATCGCCGGTCTGCTCGCCTTGCCGCTGCTCGGCGTCCGGCTGGTCGATTCCGCCAACGGCCTGTCGCTCGACGGCCGGCCCGAACTGGTCGCGGCCGCGGCCGCGCTGGTGTTCTGCGGCCGGCTGCTGTTCGGCCTGACCCGGCGCTGGCTGGCCGATTTCTCGCTCGGCCTGCCCCGGCTGCGCCGTCCGCCGCATCAGATCCGCTTCGTCACCGGCTGGGCGATGGTGCTGTTCGCGCTGGCCCTGCCGCTGCTGCCCTTCGCCGACCGCACCCTGGTCGACCGCGCCACCCTGGTGCTGATCTACGTCATGCTCGGCTGGGGCCTCAACATCACCGTCGGCCTCGCCGGGCTGCTCGATCTCGGCTTCGTCGCCTTCTACGCCGTCGGCGCCTATTCCTACGCCCTGCTGTCGCAGGCGTTCGGCCTGTCGTTCTGGGCCTGCCTGCCGCTGGCGGGGATGATCGCCGCCGCCTTCGGCCTCGGCCTCGGCTTTCCGGTGCTGCGGCTGCGCGGCGACTATCTCGCCATCGTCACCATGGGGTTCGGCGAGACCGTTCGCATCGTGCTGCAAAACTGGCAGAGCCTGACCAACGGCCCGATCGGCATTTCCGGCATCGAGCGCCCGACCCTGTTCGGCCTTCAGTTCAAGGCCTTCGCCAAGCCGGGCGAAACCACCTTCGCCGATTTCTTCCACATTCCCTTCTCGCCCGACCACCGGGTGATCTTCCTCTATTTCATGATCCTGCTGCTGGCGCTGGCCACCAACCTGTTCACCCTGCGCATCCGCCGCCTGCCGGTCGGCCGCGCCTGGGAAGCGCTGCGCGAGGACGAGATCGCCTGCCGCTCGCTCGGCCTCAACCCCACCACCATCAAGCTGTCGGCCTTTGCCCTCGGCGCGATGTTCGCCGGCTTCGCCGGCTCGTTCTTCGCCGCCCGCCAGGGCTTCGTCAGCCCGGAAAGCTTCACCTTCCTCGAATCGGCGATGATCGTCGCCATCGTCGTGCTGGGCGGCATGGGCAGCCAGATCGGCATCGTTCTGGCCGCCCTGCTGCTGGTGGCGCTGCCGGAATGGATCCGCGACCTCGATCAGTACCGCATGCTGATCTTCGGCATCACCATGGTGGTGATCATGCTGTGGCGGCCGAACGGCCTGCTCGCCACCCGTAGTCCCACCATCCGCCTGGGAGGCACCCCATGAGCCCGGCGCCGCTGCTGGAGGTCGCCGACCTGACCATCCGCTTCGGCGGGCTGGCGGCGATCGACGGCCTGTCCTTCACCGCCGCCCCGGGCGCGATCACCGCGGTGATCGGCCCCAACGGCGCCGGCAAGACCACCCTGTTCAACTGCATCACCGGCTTCTACCGCCCCCATGCCGGCCGGATGCTGCTGCGCCATCCCGACGGCGGCGAATGGGCGCTCGAACGGATGCGCGACCACGCCATCGCCAGCCGGGCCCGGGTCGGCCGCACCTTCCAGAACATCCGGCTGTTCCCGCGCATGACCGTGCTCGAGAACCTGATCGTCGCCCAGCACCGGGTGCTGATGCGGGCCTCGCTGTTTTCGCTGGCCGGGCTGCTCGGGCTCGGCCGCTATCGCCGCGCCGAGCGCGAGGCGCTCGACCTCGCCCGCGCCTGGCTCGACCGCACCGGGCTGCTGGCCCAGGCCGAGACCGAGGCCGGCTCGCTGCCCTACGGCCTCCAGCGCCGGCTGGAGATCGCCCGGGCGATGTGTACCCGTCCGGTGCTGCTGTGCCTCGACGAGCCCGCCGCCGGCCTCAATCCGCATGAATCCGCCGATCTCAACCTGCTGCTGCGGCGGATCCGCGACGAGGAGGGCATCGGCCTGCTGCTGATCGAACATGACATGAGCGTGGTGATGGGAATTTCCGACCGGGTGGTGGTGCTCGACCATGGCAGCCTGATCGCCGAGGGCAGCCCGGCCGAGATTCGCGGCAATCCGGCGGTGATCCGGGCCTATCTTGGCGAGCCCGACGCCGACGACGCCGCCGCCGCCGGAGCCCGGCCATGACCGCGCCGCTGCTGGAGGTCGCCGGGCTGTGCTCCGGCTACGGCCGGATCGAGGCGCTGCACGGCATCGACCTCACCGTCGCCCCCGGCGAGATCGTCACCCTGGTCGGGGCCAACGGCGCCGGCAAGACCACCCTGCTGATGACCCTGTTCGGCGACCCGCGCGCCCGCGCCGGCCGGGTGCTGTTCGACGGCGAGGACATCACCGCCCTGGCCCCGCACCAGATCGCCCGCCGCGGCCTCGCCATCGCCCCCGAGGGGCGGCGGATCTTCCCGCGCATGACCGTGCAGGAAAACCTGCGGATGGGCGCCACCGTCGCCGACCCGGCCCATTTCGGCCAGGATCTCGACCGTGTTCTCGCTCTGTTCCCACGCCTGGAGGAACGGCTCGGCCAACGCGGCGGCACCCTGTCGGGCGGCGAGCAGCAGATGCTGGCGATCGGCCGCGCCCTGATGAGCCGCCCCCGCCTGCTGCTGCTCGACGAACCCTCGCTCGGCCTTGCCCCGCTGATCGTGCGCCAGATCTTCGAGATCGTCGCCACCATCAACCGCGACCAGGGGGTGACGGTGCTGCTGGTCGAGCAGAACGCCTATCACGCCCTGCGCCTGGCCCATCGCGGCCATGTGATGGTCAACGGCCGCCTCGTCCTGTCCGGCAGCGGCGCCGAGTTGCTGGCCGACCCGGAGATCCGCGCCCATTATCTCGACGGCGGCGCCGGAGCGGCGCCCGCGCCCGGCGCCCGGATCGAGCCCGGCCCATGACCCCCGGGCCTGGGATATGAGCCGGCGGGCGCGCCGCGTCCGCACCGGGGGGCTGGCGGTGCTGTTGGTCCTGGCGATGGTGGCGCCCCTCGCCCCGGCCGGGGCCGGTTCCGCCACCGCGATCGACGTCTCGCCCGGTCTCGCCCGCCCGATCACGCCGGAGCGGGTGCGGGTGATGATCGACGATACCTACCCGCCCTACAGCTTCCGCGCCGCCGACGGCGCGTTGCAGGGTATCCTGCCCGACCTGTGGGCGCTGTGGTCGCAGCGTAGCGGCATTCCGGTCGAACTGATCGGGCTCGACTGGGCCGAGGCCCAGCGCCGTTTCAACGCCGGCGAGGGCGAGGTGCTCGACACGGTGTTCCACACCGCCGAGCGCGACCGGATCTATCTGTTCTCCGCCCCCTACGCCACCATCGAGGTGCCGATCGTGTTCGAGGCGGGCCTGTCCGGCATCCACGACGCCACCGCGTTGCGCGGCTTCACCGTGGGGGTCAAGGGCGGCGACGCCTGCATCGATTTCCTGCGCCGGCAGGGCATCGACAGCCTGCACCCCTATCCCAGCTACGAGAGCCTGATCGACGGCGCGGCGCGGGGCGAGATCCGCGTCGCCTGCATCGACCGCCCCCCGGCCAGCTATTATCTGGTCCAGAAGGGGCTGGAGAGCCGTTTCCGCGCCTCGCCGCCGCTTTATGCCGGCGAATTCCACTGGGTGGTGCGCAAGGGCGATGACGGTCTGCGCGAGACGGTCCAGGCCGCCTTCGACCGCATCAGCCCCGAGCAGCGCCGACGCATCGTCGAACATTGGCTGGGCGAACCGCTGCGCTCCAACCTCGACCCGCAGACGGTGCGGGCGGTCGGCCTCGCCTTGCTCGGCATCGGCCTGATCGGCGTGTTGCTGCTGGTATGGGTGGGCACCCTGCGCCGGCAGGTGGCGGCCAAGACCCGCGACCTGACCTCGGCCCTGGCCGAACTGTCGGCCGGCGCGCTGCGGTTCCGCACCCTGTTCGACGTGATCAACGACGCCATCCTGCTGCACGATGCCGAAACCGGGGCGATCCGGCTGACCAACCGCCGCACCCGCGACCTGTTCGGCCTGCGCGGCGGCGAAACGGCGGGCACGCTGACCCTGGCCGATCTGTGCGGCGACACCCCGCCTTACGACGCGGCGACCGCGCTCGACCATCTGCACGCCACCGCCGACGGGCCGCGCCGGCTGGAATGGCTGGCCCGCCACCACGACGGCCACCCGCTGTGGGTCGAGGTCGATCTGCGCCGGGTGGTGCTCGACGACAGCGGCCCCCAGGTGCTGGCGGTGCTGCGCGACATCACCGCGCGCAAGGAAAGCGACGAGCAGTTGGCCCGCACGCTGGACGCCCTGACCCGCTCCAACACCGACCTCGAACGCTTCGCCTACGCCGCCTCGCACGATCTGCGCGAGCCGCTCAACACCCTGGTGCGCTATGCCCAGTTGCTGGAGCGACGGCTGGAGGGCAGCGACCCCGGCATCGCCGAGCCGCTCGGGGTGATCGCCACCGCCGCCCGCCAGATGATGCGGCTGGTCGAGGGATTGCTGGAATTCTCCCGGGTCGACGCCGCCGGACGCGGCTTCGACCCGGTCGATGCCGGGCGGGCGCTGACGGTGGCGCTCGGCTATCTCGATCAGGCCCTGACCGAGGCCGGCGCGACGGTCGAGGCCGCGCCGCTGCCGCAGGTGGCGGCGGACGAGACCCAGCTGATCCAACTGTTCCAGAACCTGATCGGCAATGCGGTCAAATATCGCGACCGCGCCCGGCCGCTGCGGGTGCGGGTGTCGGCCCGGCGCGACGGCGCGATGTGGGAATTCACCGTGGCCGACAACGGCATCGGCATCGAGGCGGATTATCTCGAACAGATCTTCGTGATCTTCAAGCGGCTGCACGCCCACAGCGCGATCCCCGGGGTGGGAATCGGCCTCGCTTTGTGCCGGCGCATCGTCGAACGCCATGGCGGCCGGCTGTGGGTTGAGTCCACCCCGGGCCAGGGCTCCGCCTTCCGTTTCATTCTCGGCGCCGTCCCCGAGGCGGAATAGCAGCGGGGGGGAGACCCTATCGCGGGCTCTGCCCGCCCCCGCCAAGGGCCGCAAGGCCCTTGGAACCCTTTCCCTGCCCTTCGCGCGGCAAACCCCCGCGCCCAAGCTGACAGGCCGGTCCGCGCCCGACCCCCAAGGGGATCCAAGGGCCTTGCGGCCCTTGGCGGGGGTGGGCGGAGCCCACATCACTGGAAAGTGTTGGGCGGATGCGGTGTCAGCCGGCCTTGGGCAGTTCCTCCAGCGCGGCGACCAGCGCCTGCTGGTCGAACTGCGGATCGACCAGCTTGCCCGAGAAATAGTCGGTATAGGCCTGCATGTCGAAATGGCCGTGGCCCGACAGGTTGAACAGGATGGTCTCGGCGCGGCCCTCTTCCTTGCAGCGCAGCGCCTCGACGATCGCCGCCTTGACCGCGTGCGAGGATTCCGGGGCCGGCACGATGCCTTCGGCGCGGGCGAACTGCACCGCGGCGGCGAAACATTCGGTCTGGTGGTAGGAGCGCGCCTCCATCAGGCCGAGTTCCTTGACGTGGCTGACCATCGGCGCCATGCCGTGATAGCGCAGCCCGCCCGAATGCGACCCGGGCGGCATGAAGGTGGCGCCGAGGGTATGCATCTTGACCATCGGGGTCAGCTTGCCGGTATCGCCGAAATCGTAGGCGTAGAGGCCCTTGGTCAGGGTCGGGCAGGACGCCGGCTCGACCCCGACGATGCGGACCTTGGCCCCCTTCAGATTCTCGCGGACATAGGGGAAGGCGAGGCCGGCGAAATTGGAGCCGCCGCCGGTGCAGGCGATCACCACGTCGGGGGTTTCCCCGGCCATCTCCATCTGCATCATCGCCTCTTCGCCGATGATGGTCTGATGCAGACAGACATGGTTGAGCACGCTGCCAAGCGCGTATTTGGTGTCGTCGCGCGAGGCGGCGACCTCGACCGCCTCGGAAATGGCGATGCCGAGCGAGCCGTTCGAATCGGGATCGCGGGCGAGGATGTCGCGCCCGGCCTGGGTCAGGGTCGACGGGCTGGCGATACAGCTGGCGCCATAGGTCTCCATCAGCGCCCGGCGATAGGGCTTCTGATTGTAGGACACCTTGACCATGTAGACCTCGACCTCGAGGCCGAACAGCGAACCGGCGAAGGCCAGCGAGCTGCCCCACTGCCCGGCTCCGGTCTCGGTCGACAGCCGCTTGACGCCTTCCTGCTTGTTGTAGAAGGCCTGCGGCACGGCGGTGTTGGGCTTGTGGCTGCCGGCGGGGCTGACGCCCTCATACTTGAAGAAGATCTTGGCCGGGGTGCCCAGCGCCCGTTCCAGCCGGCGGGCACGGATCAGCGGCGCCGGGCGCCACAGGCGGTAGACCTCGCGCACCGGCTCGGGGATCTCGATCCAGCGCTCGGTGCTGACTTCCTGCTCGATCACCGCGTTGGGGAAAATCGGGGCGAGATCGGCGGGACCGATCGGCTGCGCGGTGCCCGGATGCAGCGCCGGCGGCAACGGAACCGGCAGGTCGGCGGCCAGGTTGTACCAGGCCTTGGGCATACGATCCTCGGGCAGAAAATATTTGGTGCTCTCGCTCATCTTGACCTTGTTCCCATCTCGCGGGGGACGAACCACGCCGCCGCTCCGGTTCCCCCCGGCGCGGCCGACGCGCGGCAGCATAAGGCGGAACCGGCGATAAGGAAACTTCGTTTCCTCGCGTCAGCGGAGAACGCACGATTGTTGAGCGGGAAGGCAAAAATCGCTGCCGGAGCACCGGGCCAACGGCCGGCCAAGGGGCCGGAGCCCCTTGGCGATCCTCTCTTTATCCGGCGCGGATGCCGGCGAGGAAGGAATGGACCTCCTCGTCGAGCCGGCGCGACTGGCGGTCGAGTTCGTCCGAGGCGGTCAGCACCCCGGTCGAGGTCTCGCCGACATTGCCGACCGCCCCGGCCAACTGGCCGAGATAATCGGTGACCTCGCGGGTGCCGGCCGAGGCCTGCTGGATGTTGCGGGAGATTTCGGCGGTGGCGGCGTGCTGCTCCTCGACCGCGGCGGCGATCGCCGAGCCGATCTGGTTGATCTCGCCGATGGTGCCGCCGATCGCCCGGATCGCCGCCACCGCCTCGTCGGTGGCGGTCTGCACCGCGCCGATCTGGGCGGCGATCTCCTCGGTGGCGCGGCCGGTCTGGTTGGCGAGGCTTTTGACCTCGTTGGCGACCACGGCGAAGCCCTTGCCGGCCTCGCCGGCGCGAGCCGCCTCGATGGTGGCGTTCAAGGCCAGCAGGTTGGTCTGGCTGGCGATGTCGTTGATCAGCTTGACCACGTCGCCGATCCGGCTGGCGGCGGCGGCCAGCCCCTGCACCAGTTCGTCCGAGCGCCGCGCCTCGGCCACCCCGGTGGCGATCCGTTCCGCCGATTGCTGGACCTGCCGGCTGATCTCGTTGATCGAGGCGGCCAGTTCCTCGGCGGCGGAGGCGACGGTCTGGACGTTGACCGAGGCCTGCTCCGCCGCGCTGGCGACCGAAGTGGCCTGGCTGGCGGTGTGGCGCGCCACCTCGGTCAGGGAGGCGGCCGCGCCCTTCATGTTGCCGGCCGAGCCGGCGATCACGTCGGAGACGTTCTTGACCCGGCTTTCGAACGAATCGGCCAGGGCCAGCGCGGTCCGGCGCCGCTCCTCCTCGGCCAGGCGCTTGTTCTCCTCCTGCTGGCGGCGCAGGTCGGCGGCCTCGCGGGCGACGTCGCGCAGGCTGCGCACCGAACAGGCCAGCGAGCCGATTTCGTCGCCGCGCTCGGTGCCGGTGACCTCGGTGTCGTAATGCTGGTCGGCCAGCCGGTTGGTGACCAGGGTCAGCCGCTTCAGCGGCACGGTGATCTGCCGGGCGATCAACAGGGCCAGCCCGGCGGTGACCAGCCCGATCACCAGCACCAGCCCGGCGAAATTGAGCGCCTTTTGCGCGAACACCGTGTCGATATCGTCGATATAGATCCCGGTGCCGATCGACCAGCCCCACGGACCGAACCGTTTGGCGAAGGACAGTTTGTCGCTCGATTCGCTCTGGCCGGGCTTGGGATAGCGGTAGAACACCGCCGCGCCTCCGGCCTTGGCCGCCTCCAGCAGCCGGCGGATATAGGGCACCCCGGTGCTGTCCACCGCCGCGATGTCGTTCTGCCCCTCGCGTTCCGGATGGAACGGGTTGAGCAGACAGGTGCCGTCATCGGCATAGACGAAGAAATATTCATCCTCGTCATAGCGCTGCTCGCGCAGCATGGCGCGGGCGCGCCGCATCGCCTCGGCCGGTTCGATTTCGCCCTTCTCCACCCGGCTGTGATACTGGCGAACCACGCTTTCGGCATTTTCCACCAGATTGCGCAGCTTGGTCACCCGGTCCTCGACCATCACCGCGCGCAGGAACGACAGCGCGACCAGCGCGGCGATCACCAAGCCGACGATGCTGGCGGCCACCACCGTCATCAGTTTCCCGGAAATCCCGATTTTGATCGCCATGTTGAACCTCTCCACCTTATTCAACCCGGGATCCCGGCCGGAATGACGGGGAAACGGGCGTCCGCAGCTCATTACAACGCTTCTAATATAAGGCTTTCGCCTTAGATTCAACCCCTCGCTCTCTACTGATCGTTATAACCAGACCAGTTCGAAAGGAACTGGACGGATCGGCCCGGCTCCGCCCTCGGCGAAGCCATGCCCGGCACCGAACAAGGTAACCCAATGCAATTAAATGTCTTTTAACCGTCTCTTGGTTGTTTTGGCTGAAAGGGGCGTCGTCCGCAAAGGGCGAAGCGGGTATTGTGGCCGCCGACAGGCGCCGGATGGGAAGGAGAGGTGGCGATGCAGAGACGACAGGGCGGGGAGGACGCGGTGCTGGCCGCCGCCCGGGCGGCGGCGGCGGACCGGCCCGACGATCCCGACGCCCAGTTCGAATTGGGCAATGCGCTGCTGTCGCGCGGCCGCCCGCGCGAGGCGCTCGGCCCCTATCAGCGGGCGCTGGAACTGCGGCCGGGCTGGGCGCCGGCGCTGACCAATTACGGGCTGGTGCTGCGCGACCTCGGCCAGATCGAGGCGGCGTTCGAGATCCAGAGCTTCGTCTGCACCCATTTCCCCGATTTCGTCACCGGCTTCACCAATCTCGGCTTCGTCCGGCAGCGGCTGGGACAGTACCAGGAGGCGGTGGAGAGCTTCCGCCACGCCGTCGGCCTCGACCCCACCGGCGGCAGTTGGGCCAACCTCGCCCAGGCGCTGCACCTCGCCCGGCGCGAGGACGAGGCGGCCGAGGCCTTCGCCCGGGCGCTGGCGCTGGCGCCCAACCACCCCACCATCCATTACAATTACGCCCAGTTGCTGCTGCAACAGGGGGATTACGACCGGGGCTGGATCGAATATGGCTGGCGGCGGCGGGGGGGAGTGCGCACCCTGCCGCCCCGGCCGCTGCCCCAGCCGTTGTGGGACGGCCGCCCGCTCGCCGGCCGCACCCTGCTGCTGTATGCCGAGCAGGGCCTGGGCGACACGCTGCAATTCATCCGCTTCGTCGAGCGGGTGCCCAAGGAGGGCGGCCGGGTGGTGGTCGAGGCCCAGCCGGCGCTGCTGCCGCTGCTGCGCGAGATGACGGCGATCGACCAGTTGATCCCGGCCGGAGCGCCGCTGCCGCCGCTCGATTGCCATCTGCCGCTGCTGAGCCTGCCCGAGATCCTCGGGCCGGTGCGGGCCGACCCGGTCACGCCCGGCCCCTATCTCGCCGCCGATCCGGCGCGGCGGGCGGTGTGGCGGGCGCGGCTGACCCGGCCGGGGCAAGTGCGGATCGGGCTGGCCTGGGCCGGCAATCCCGGCCAGGCCGGCGATGGCCAGCGCTCGGTCGAGGCGGCGCTGCTGATCGACGCCCTGGCCGATCCCCGTCTGGCGCTGTTCTCGCTGCAAAAGGACCTGCGCCCGGGCGATGCCGAGACCCTGTTCGTCCGCTCCGACCGCATCGTCGCGCTCGGCCCCGATCTGCATGATTTCGCCGATACCGCGGCGGCGGTGGCCGAACTCGATCTGGTAATCTGCGTCGACAGTTCGCTGGCCCATCTCGCCGGCGGGCTGGGGCGGCCGGCCTGGGTGCTGGTGCGCTACGCCCCCGACTGGCGCTGGTGGTATCGCCACGAGGACAGCCCGTGGTACCCCTCGCTGCGGTTGTTTCACCAGCGGGCGCCGCTCGATTGGGCCGAAGTGCTGGGCCGGGTGGCCACCGCTCTGGGCGAACGGCTCGGCCCGCCGGCCTGACCGCGACCGGGCCTGACCGCGACGGGGCTTGACCGCGACCGGGCGGCGGGCCGATATGGGGCCGTCCGGAGCGGAAGGGGCGCGGGAATGGCCAGATCGGTGTTGTGCGTGGTGGGGGCCCGGCCCAATTTCATGAAGATCGGGCCGGTGATCGCCGCGCTGACGGCACGGGGGATGGCGGCACCGCTGGTCCATACCGGCCAGCATTACGACGAGACGATGAACGAGCGTTTCTTCATCGATCTCGCCCTGCCCCGCCCCGACGTCAATCTCGAGGTCGGCTCGGGCAGCCACGCGGTGCAGACCGCCGAGATCATGCGCCGGTTCGAGCCGGTGCTGGATCGCTATGCCCCCGACGCGGTGCTGGTGGTCGGCGACGTCAATTCGACCATCGCCTGCGCCCTGGTGGCGGTCAAGAAGGGCGTGCGGGTAATCCATGTCGAGGCCGGGCTGCGCAGCCGCGACCGCACCATGCCGGAAGAGATCAACCGGCTGCTGACCGACCAGATTTCCGACCTGCTGTTCACCACCGAGCGCGAGGCGGCCGACAATCTGGCCCGCGAGGGCATCCCGCCCGAGCGGATCGCCTTCGTCGGCAACGTGATGATCGACACCCTGCTGGCCCACCGCCGCCGCGCCGTGCCGGCGGCGACCACCCTGGCCGGCCATGGCGTCACCGCGCCCCACGCCCTGGTGACGCTGCACCGGCCGTCGAACGTCGACGATCCGGCGACGCTGACCGCGCTGGCCGGGGCGCTGGCCGAGATGGCCGGGCTGCTGCCGGTGGTGTTCCCGGTCCATCCCCGCACCCGGGCGCGGCTCGACGCCGCCGGCCTGACCGAGGGACTGACGGCGGCCGGGCTGGTGCTGCTGCCGCCGCAGGGCTATCTCGAAATGCTGGGCCTGATGGCCGAGGCCAGACTGGTGGTAACGGATTCCGGCGGGATCCAGGAGGAGACCACCGCGCTCGGCGTGCCCTGCCTGACCGCGCGCGACAACACCGAACGGCCGATCACCCTGACCCAGGGCACCAACACCCTGGTCGGCGCCGATCCGGCGGCGATCCTGGCCGCCTGCCGCGAGGTGCTGGCCACCGGCGGCAAGGCCGGCCGCCAGCCCGAATTGTGGGACGGCAAGGCCGGCGAACGCATCGCCGCCGTACTGGCCGAGCGGCTGTAATACCGTCTCGGCCGCCCCGCCGTCAGTGGACGGGGCGGCTGTCGCGGATCAGGGTCGAGACCGGCACCAGCACCAGCCCCTTGCCGGCCAGGGTCGGCAGCCAGCCGTTGAGCGCGGCGATGGTGGTGTCGTGGGGATGGCCGATGGCGATGGCAAAGCCGGTCCGCCGCGCCCGCGCCTCGAGCTTGGCCAACTGGGCCTGGACCAGGGCGACGCTCTGATCGTTGTCGAGGAAGATGTCGCGCGACGCCACCGGCACGCCGTAATCGCGCGCCAGCCGGGCGGCGACGCTGCGGTCGGTGGTAACGGAATCGACGAAGGCCAGCCCGCGCCGGCGCAGTTCGGCCATCACCACCGCCATCGCCGCCGGATCGGCGGTGAAGCGGCTGCCCATGTGATTGTTGATGCCGATATAGCCATCGAAGCGCGACAGCGCCCAATCGAGCCGGCGGCGGATTTCCTCGGCCGACAACCCGACGGTCAATGCCTGCGGCCCGGCATCGATGCTGGCGGCCATCGGCTGCATCGGCACATGCACCATCAGCTCGTGGCCGTGACGACGGGCCTCGCCGGTCAACCGGGCCAGATCGGTGGCGTAGGTCATGAAGGACAGGGTCAGCGGCCCCGGCAGCTTGACCACCTGCTCGGCGCGGCGGCGATCGACCCCGAGATCGTCGATGATCACCACCACCATCGGCCGGCCGCCGACACGCGGCGCCGGCACGGCATAGCGCAGCCACGGCGCGGTGCCGGCCGCCGGCGGCGCCGGCGGACGCGGCGGCGGCAGCATCGCCACCTGGGGCTGGGGGGGCGGCGGCGCCAGCGAAACCGGCGGCGGCTCGACCGGCGCGGGCGCGGGCGGAGCTTCCTCGACCGGGACGGGCTCGGGCTCGGGCTCGGCCTGGGGCGGCGGCGGTTCGTCGACCACCACCGGCGGCGGCGCGGGAGGAATCGCCTGGATCACCAGCGGCGGCGGCGCGGGCGGCGGTGTCCGCAGTCCGGACCCGATCCCGATCCCCAGCGCCAGACCGACCGCCAGCATCACGGCCACCGCCGCCACCATCGCGCCGGGCCGCTCCCACAGCGGGCGCGGCTCCCTGCTTCGCATCCGTTCCCCCACGCGCGGGACTCCCTGCCATCACGAACAGGCGGTTATAGCCCCCCGATCGCCCCGAAACCACCCCCAGGCAAAGATTAAACCAGGAACCTGAGGTTCCTGGACCGCCCAAAATGGGCGTGTGCCTCAGGCGCCTTGACCGAAGCCGGTCCAGGAGCCGCTGGCTCCTGGCGGGTGTGGGCAGAGCCCACATCTTTTTTTAAATTCCGGGCCTTACCCCATGTCCCTCATGCGCCGTCACATCGATGAATCCACCGACGATCGGCAGCGGCGCCGCGACATCCTCGGCCAGCCAGGACGCGGTGGCGAGGCCATGGGCGAGCGGATCGAGCGCGGCGGCCAGAGCGGCGGTGGCGGCGACGCCAACCGCCGATTCGACCAGGGTGGTCACCACCACCTCCAGCCCGCCTCGGCGGGCCTCCCGCGCCAGCGCCAGCGTCGCGCGCAGCCCGCCGAGGCGGGCCGGCTTCAGCACCAGCCGCCGCACCGACACCGGGTCGGGCAGCTTGCCCGGCTCCAGGCTTTCGTCAAGAGCGAGCGAGAAGTGCGCCGCCGCCTGAAGCCCGGCCAGGACGGCGGGATCGGGGTCGCGCAACGGCTCTTCGAGCGAATCGATCGGCAGGCCGGCCAGGGCGGCGATCACCGCCGCCGCCTCGTCGCGACTCCAGGCCTGGTTGGCGTCGAGCCGCAGCCGCACCCCGTCCGGCAGGACCAGACGGCGCAGCGCCGCCACCTCCTCGCGCCAGGGGGCGAGACCGAGCTTGAGCTTGATGACGGAAAAACCATCGGCGATCGCGCCCGCCACCCCGTCGAACGGCACCACCGCGTTGACCGCCACCCGGGCGGCGGCGTCGGGGGCCAGCAACCGGGCCAGCGGCAAACCGCGCTGGCGGGCGAGCAGATCGAGCAGCGCCACCTCCAGCCCGAACGCGGCGGGCGATGGCGCCAGCCCGGCCAGCGCCTGTTGCGGCGTCCGGCCGGGCAGCGGCGCGGCCAAGGCGGCGAGCAATCCGGCCGGGGCATCGTCGCCGGGATCGGGCAGCGGCGCCGGGCTGTCGCCCCAGCCGACCCGCCCGGCCTCGTCCTCGACCCGCACCAGCCAACCCCGCCGCCGGGCCGCGCCGCCCGCCGCGCTGCGCCAGGGCCGGGCCAGACGCAGGGCATAGGAGGGCAGCACCGCGACGGCGGCGATCGGGCTCACGGCCGGCGGGGGAACTTCGAGAAGTCCGGCGCGCGCTTTTCGAGGAAGGCGTTGCGGCCTTCCTGGCCCTCGTCGGTCATGTAGAACAAAGCGGTGGCGTTGCCGGCCAGTTCCTGCACCCCGGCCAGACCGTCGCTGTCGGCGTTGAAGGCGGTCTTGAGGATGCGGAGCGCGGTCGGCGACAATTCCAGCATCCGCCGGCACCAGGCGATGGTTTCCGCCTCAAGCTGGTCGAGCGGCACCACCGCGTTGATCCAGCCCATCTCCAGCGCCTCCTGGGCGTCGTACTGACGGCAGAGGAACCACACTTCCTTGGCCTTCTTGACGCCGATGGTGCGGGCGAGCAGGCCGGCGCCGAAGCCGGCGTCGAAGCTGCCGACCTTGGGGCCGGTCTGGCCGAAGCGGGCATTGTCGGCGGCGATGGTGAGATCGCACAGCAATTGGAGCACGTTGCCGCCGCCGATCGACCAGCCCGCCACCATCGCCACGATCGGCTTGGGACAGGTGCGGATCTCGCGCTGGAGGTCGAGGGCGTTGAGGTGATGCACCCCGGCCTCGTCCTTGTAGCCGCCATCGTCGCCGCGCACGCTCTGATCGCCGCCCGAGCAGAACGCCTTGGTGCCGGCCCCGGTCAGGATCACCACCCCGACCGAGGAATCGAACCGGGCATGGCGCAACGCCCGCATCACCTCCTCCAGCGTCTCGGGGCGGAAGGCGTTGTGGACCTGCGGCCGGTTGAGGGTGATGCGGGCGATCCCCTCGGTGCGGTCGTACAGGATGTCGGTGAAGGCAAACCCCTCGATCGGGGTCCAGACCACGGTCATAACCAGCTCTCCTTGGAACAGGCGGCCCACAGGGCGCGGTGGGTGGCGGTCGAGGCGGCGCGATCGAGGGCGAGATGCAGCAGCGTCACCCCCGGTAGCGCCAGCGCGGCGGCGAAG
>JBDLVO010000188.1:0-5556 GCA_039804805.1 Pseudomonadota bacterium | reverse complement strand
GCTTCACGGCGGCGGCTCAGTAGGGGGCGTAGGATTTCTCCTCGACCAGGTCCGAGCCGAGCAGGTCGTTGATCCGCCGCTTGACCGCGGCGCGGCGGTCGTTGGTGACGTAGACCGAGCGGGCGAGGCGGACGAAGGTCTCGCCGAAATCGCGTGCCCGCTCGCAGTCGCGGATCTCGTCCTCGATCTCCCACAGCGATTCGTTGATGGTCTTCAACTCGCCGGCCAGCGCGGCCAGCCCGGCATGGCCGGGGAATGCGCGGTCGCGCACCGCCGCCAGCGCGTCCAGTTCGCGCTGGACATTGGCCAGCTTGGCCGGGTCGCCCAGGCGTTCCGCCTTGATTTCGAGAATGGTGATCTTGTCGATGACCTCGCCCCAGGATACGGGCACCAGAACGGACATGGCGAACCTGCGAAAGCTGCGGATGGCGGTTTCTTAACAGATTTCCCCCCCGCTCCCAAGTCACACCACGGGGAGATCGGGAGGTCTTGTCCCCCGTTTTACGCCAGCAGGTGTTATCAAATATTTGCCGGCACCGCCCGCACCCGCCAGGGGCCGCCAGGCCCTTGGACCCCGGTCCTGGCGGGGGAAGGCGGGCTCAGGTTTCGCAATAGCGGCCGTCGAGGCCGGGCAGGCGATGGTGGTCGAGGCCGGCGATCGCCGCCCGGCCCATCGCCAGCACCGCTTCCTCGGCGCTGCCGCCGATATGCGGCGTGACCAGCACGTTGGGCAGGCGGATCAGGTCGAGGTCGTCGGGCGGCTCGCTGGCGAACACGTCGAAGGCGGCGCCGCCCAGGCGGCCGTCGAGCAGCATCGCCTTGACCGCCGCCTCGTCGAGCAGGCCGCCGCGCGCGGCGTTGATCAGGATCGCGCCCGGCTTGATCCGGGCCAGCCGCTCCGCCGACAGCAGGCCCCGGGTCGAGGCATCGAGCGGCAGATGCAGCGTCACCACGTCGCTTTCGGCCAGCAGGGTGTCGAGATCGACCGGCCGCACCCGATGGGCGGCGTAGAATTCGGGGAAATCGAGGAGGTCGTGGGCCAGCACGGCGCAGTCGAACGCCCGCAGCAGCGGGACGAGATCCTTGCCGATATGGCCGCAGCCGACGATGCCGACCGTCTTGCCGGTCAACTGGCGGCCGACCAACTGGCGCCAGCCGCCGTCGCGGGCCAGCGCGTTGGCCTGGGGAATCAGCCGCAGCAGGCTGATCGCGGCGGCGATCACCAGTTCCGACACCGAACGGCGGTTGACCCCGCCGGTCCAGCCCAGCCGTACCCCGCGCCGGGCCAGGGCGGCGAGGTCGATCATGTCGAGCCCGACCCCGTATTTGCCGATCACCTTGAGTTCCGGCAGCTGGGCCAGCAGCTCGTCGCTGATCTTCTCCAGCGCGGTGATCGCCTTGTCGTGGCCGCGCAGGAAGGCGGCCAGATCGGCCCCGGCCAGCGAACGGCCGGTCTCGTTGAAGGTGACCTCGGGATAACGCGCCAGCAGCTCGGCCCGCAGCACCGGATGGCGCGAGAACGAGCGCGAGGCGACGGCGACCCGGCTCATCGCGCCAATCCGGCCAGCGCCGCCGGCAATTGGTCGAAATGGGACAGGATCGCGTCGGCGCCCAGTTCGGCCACCGGCACCCGGGCATAGCCGAAGCTGACCACCAGCACCGGCAGCCCGGCATCGCGGGCGGCGGCGACGTCGGTGCCGGAATCCCCCACCATCACCGCCGGCCGGCCCTCGGCGCCCATCCGGCGCAGGGTTTCGCGCAGATGCTCGCCATCGGGCTTGCGGCGCGGGAAATTGCCGCCGACCACCGCGCCGAAATGGCGGGCGAGGTCGAGCGTTTCGATCACCGGCCGGACGATCTCGTCGGGCTTGTTCGAGCACAGGCCGAGCGGGGTGCCGGCCAGTCCGGCCAGCATTTCCGGTACGCCGGGGAACAGCCGGGTCTCGTCGGCGGGATGGGCCTGATAGAAGGCGATGTAGCCCTCGATCAGCCCGGCCAGCTCGTCCTCCGCCGCCGGGTGGCCGGTGGCGGCAAAGGCGCGTTCGATCAGCGGGCGGGGACCTTCGCCGACGAAGGTCTTCACCTCGGGCAGGCTCAGCGCGCGCCGTCCCTCGCGCACCAGCAGGCGGTTGATCGCGCCACGGACGTCGGGGATGCTGTCGATCAGGGTCCCGTCGAGGTCGAAAATGATCGCGGGCGTGGGGGCGGACATGCTCCGGTCTCCTTAGGCTTTCAGCGGGGCGAAGACGTGGCGGATCGCCTGGGCGTCGGTGCCGAAGGCGATCAGGCGGAAGCCTTCCTCCTTGCGCGCCGCGAGCCCGTCGAGCACCGGGGCGACCTGATGGATGCCGGCGGCCTTGCCGGCCTCGGCGCAGGCGTGGCGGACCTCGGCGATGGCGTCGGCGAAGGCGGGGGTGGCGAAATTGCCGGCCTGGCCCAGGCTGGCCGACAGGTCATACGGCCCGAGGAACAGGGCATCGACCATCGGCAGCGCGGCGATCGCGGCGGCGGCGGCGACGCCGGCCCGGGTTTCGATCTGCGGCACCAGCAGCGGCTGGAAATGATTGAGCATGGTGTCGAAGCTGTCGCCGAACTGGTTGCCGCGCGACAGGCCGACGCCGCGCTTGCCGGCCGGCGGGTAGAGGCAGTGGCTGGCGAAGGCGCGGAAATCCTCGGCGTTTTCGACCACCGGCACGATCAGCCCCTGGCAGCCCTGATCGAGCAGGCGCCGGGCCAGATAGGGATCGGCCGAGGGCAGCCGGGCGAACGGCGCCACCCCGTGGCGCTCGGCGGCGATGAAGGCGCGGCCGGCGGTTTCGAGGCCGATCGCGCCATGCTCCATGTCGACCGCCAGCCAGTCGAAGCCGCAGCCGGCCAGGCATTCCGCCAGTTCGGGCGAGGGCAGGGTCAGCCAGGCGCCGATGCTGCTGCGGCCGTGACGAAGGGTGGCGCGGATATCCGCCGCACTGGTCATGATGGAAAACCTTTCAACCCAGGAAAAACGATCGGGGTCCGGGAAAAACGAATGGGGAGCGTCGGGGGGGGCCGGGTCAGAGATCCCAGCGCCGCCGCCACTCCGGATCGGCGCGGTAGATGTCGTACACCAGCCGCATGGTCCTGAGCGCCTCGTCCGACGAGCCATGCTCGACCGGCTGGTTCTCCCGCACCGCGCGGGCGAATTCGGCGATCTCGTCGGCCCAGCTCGGATCGGTGTTGTAGCGGGTGGTCTGCTCGCGCGGGTCGCCGTTGCCGTCCTGGTCGCGCCAGGCCACGGTCAGGGTCTCGGCGCCATAGCTCTTCGAGCCCGACAGGATGCCGGACAGGGTCAGCGCCGCCCGCTCCAGGGTGATCGACAGCGAAAAACGGTGCCGCCACTGCGTCGCCGAGGAATGCAGCATCGCCACCACCCCGGCGTCCGAGCGCATCAGGGCATAGGCGTTGTCCTCGACGTCGTGGCCCCAATAGCCGTTGCTGACGATGCTGTGGATGGTGGTGAACTCGCCGCCGAACAGCCGCATCAGGTCGACCATGTGGATGCCCTGGTCGAGCAGGATGCCGCCGCCGGCGATCGCCCGCTGCGAGCGCCAGTCGCTCTGGCCGAAGCTGATGATCTGCGACTTGCCGTAGGTGCCCTTGAGGTCGAGCACCCGGCCGAACTCGCCCGACCGCACCAGCGCCAGCGCGTCGCGCACCGAATCGTGATAGCGGTGGTTGAAACCGTATTTCAGCTTGAGCCCGGGATGGCGGCGCTCGGTGGCGATCACCCGCTCGATGTCGGCGACGTCGCGCCCGGGCGGCTTTTCGCAGAACACATGCCGGCCCCGTTCCAGGCCGAGGATGGTGGCGTCGGCGGCGACGTCGTTGGTCAGGCAGACCAGCAGGATGTCGAAATCCTGCTCCAGCAAGTGGTGATAGTCGCTGAAGGCGGGCAGCCCGTCGGGCAGGGCGGTGACGCCCTGCGGGCCGAAGCTGCGGTCGGCCACCGCGACGGTGCGGAGCGCGGGATGGGCGTCGATCACCTGACGGCGGCGGCGGCCGACCACGCCATAACCGGCGATGCCGACCCGGAGCGGCGCGCTGCTCACCGGCCCGGATCCAGGTAGCGGGCGGTGACCGGGTCGGCGCGCAGCACCTGCTCGGCGCGGTCGCGGTCGGCCGGGGTATCGACGCCGATGGTCTCGCGGTCGGCGACGACGATGCGGATGGCGTAGCCGTGTTCGAGCGTGCGCAGCATGTCGATCTGCTCGATCTGTTCGAGCGGGGTGCGCGGCAATTGGCCGAAGGTGTCGAGGAAGGCGCGGGAGAAGCCGATCACCCCGGTCTGCTGGTAGACCGGCGGGAAGTCCTTGACCCGCGAGCGCGACGGGATCGGGCTGCGCGAGAAGAACAGGGCGCGGCCATCGGGGGCGGCGCAGACCTTGACGCAATTGTGGTCGTCATGGTCGGCCGCCGAGCGGATCGGCGAAGCGAGATTGACCACCGGGGCGGGCGCCTCGGCATAGGCGGCGAGCATCTGTTCGATCATCGCCGGGCTCACCAGCACCTCGTCGCCCTGGACCATCAGCACCAGATCGTCGGCGGCGGGGGCGACGCCCAGCTTGGCCACCGCCTCGACGGTGCGATCGACGCAGCCGGGATGATGGTCGCCGGTCATCACCGCCTCGCCGCCGGCGGCGACCACCGCGTCATGAATGTCCCGGTCGCAGGTCGCGACCACCACCCGGTCCAGCCCCTGCGCCAGCCGGCAGCGGTGCCAGACATGCAGCACCAGCGGCAGGCCGAGCAGGCCGATCAGGGGTTTGCCGGGAAAGCGGGACGAGGCCATGCGGGCCGGAATGATGCAGACGGCGCTCACGAACGGAACTCCTCGCGAGAAACGACATTAAAGAAACGTCCCCTCGCCGGATCGAACGTGCGACAGCGACGGGGGCGAGGGCTCGATCCGTGGTGCGGTGTCGCTGGGGACGGCGGGAGGGATCGGGCCGCGGTCCCGGGCCGGGGCAGGGGGCCAGGCGCCGCAGGCGAGACCGTGGAGCGGAGGCCGTCCGATGTCAATTGGGATTCACCCGCCCGTGCCATTTTGGCGCCAAACCCCCGGGCGGGCCCGCCGGCGCGGCGCCGAACGAGGCCAGCGGGAGAGCGATGCCGCGCCTTGCATCCACCCCGGCCTTATGCCAAACACGAGCCGCGCCGACAGAATCGGCGCCGGCCCGGGGCGGCCTCGCGGTGAAACGCCGGTCATGGCCGAACGGCCCATTTTCCGGGAGTTGTGTCCCGTGTCGCCACGGTCACGGGCTGGATCGTTTCAGGACAAGGGGCCGGGATGCTCAGCCAGATCGGAGGGGGAATTTTCCTGTGTGGTCTGATTGAGATCACGCTTGCCGTCGCCGCCTTTCTCGTGCTGTGGCGCTGGAGCCCGCGCCTCGACCCCGACCGCCGTCGGGCCGCCCTGCTGCTGTTCTTGTGGTGCCTGCTGGCCACGGTTGACTATTGGCTGCTCGGCCCGCGCTCGTTCGTGATGGTCAATGACGAGGGCGAGTTCTCGCTGCCGCTGTT
>JBDLVO010000187.1:0-3880 GCA_039804805.1 Pseudomonadota bacterium | reverse complement strand
CCGGCGCTGATCTGGAACACGTTGAACAGCAGCCGGCGCAGGGTGACGCCGGGGCGGATCTCGACCGGCTCGTCCCCCACCACCCGGGTGTCGATCAGTTCCTCGGGCGGGCGGATCCGGCCGAAGGCGAAGCGGGTCTTGAGCCGCATCTGCTCGGCGGCGGCGGCCGGCTCGGCCCCGGCGGCGATCAACTCGGCCGCGCCGATCAGGCCGTAATTGCCGCGATGGATGTAGCGCATCTGCGCCGCCACCTGCTCGGCGCTGCCCAGCAGCAGCGGCCGCGCCCCGGTGTTGCCGGGATGGCCGGGCACGATCATCCCCTGGCGATAGAGCATCTGCAACACCGGGAACTCGGCCAGGGTGCAGACCTCGCCGTTCTGCACCAGCGCGTCGGACAGCAGGATGGCGTTGGGGCCGGTCTCGAACGGCACGCCGCCCTGCTCGATCGAGGCGATCAGCCCGCGCCGGATCAGATGCTTGACCGCATCGGCCGGACAGCCGCACAGCAGGGCCAGCCCGGCCGCCGGCGCCTCGACCCACCACACCCCGGGGGTCACCTCGATCTTGCGTAGGGCCGGCATCGCGGCATCTCCCCGTCCAGGCGTTCACTTTCCATTATGAAGGGTTCCCGGGCGGGGAAAACCGGCGAATCGGGGCGCACCGTGATCAAAACCCCGCTTTTTTGTGACGGAAAAAAAGGCGTTCCGAGGTTGCATCGCCGGCCGGGTCGTGTATAGTCCCGCCCTTCCAACCCTTGCCGACTCCTTTCGAGGGGCCGGCTATGCCTGCTTGCCCATCCCGGGCAGAGGGGAAGAGAAAAGCCAGAAGGGGTTCTTATGGCACTCTATGAAAGCGTGTTCATCGCGCGACAGGACATTTCCGCCCCCCAGGTGGAAACCCTGACCGAAGAATTCTCCAACATCATCGTCCAGGGCGGCGGCGCGGTCACCAAGAAGGAATTCTGGGGCCTGCGCAACATCGCCTACCGGGTCAAGAAGAACCGCAAGGGCCACTACGTCCTGCTCAACATCGACGCCCCCGCCGCCGCCATCAAGGAGATGGAACGGCAGATGTCGATCAGCGAGGACATCCTGCGCACCCTGACCGTTCGGGTCGAGGCGCTCGAGGAAGGCCCCTCGGCGATGATGCAGTCCAAGAACAGCCGTGACGACCGCCCCCGCCGCGGCGACGGCGATGATCGTCCCCGCGGCGAGCGTCCGCGGCGTGAGGATCGTGACTCCCGTCGTAGCGAAGGAGGCGAATGATGGCCGAGGAAAAGACCATGGACCGTCCGCGTCCCGCCACCGGCAGCCAGCCGCGCCGCCCGTTCTTCCGCCGCCGCAAGACCTGCCCGTTCTCGGGCGAAGGCGCGCCGAAGATCGACTACAAGGACGTCAAGCTGTTGCAGCGCTTCATTTCCGAGCGCGGCAAGATCGTGCCGTCCCGTATCACCGCCGTCTCGGCGAAGAAGCAGCGCGAACTGGCCCAGGCCATCAAGCGCGCCCGCTTCCTCGGCCTGCTTCCCTACGTGGTGAAGTGAGGATCGCCAGGATGCACCTGGGGATGGCCGGGTCGCCGTGACCGGGACGGTGGGGATCGCGCTGGCGGCCGGGTTGCTGTCGGCGCTGATGTTCCTGTCCCTGTCCGAAGGCCTGGCCATCGGACTGCTGCTGACCTACCTCGCGCCCTTGCCGCTGTTGATGGCGGGACTGGCGCGGGGCGCGGCGATGGCCGTGCTGGCCGGGGCGGCGGCGTGTCTCGCCATCGCCCTGGTGTCGGGCGGCCTGGCCGCCCTGCCCTTCGGGCTCGCCGTGGTGGCGCCGGTGGCGGTGATCGTCCGCCAGGCCCTGCTGTGGCGGACCGATGGATCCGGCGCGGTGGAATGGTACCCGCCCGGCCTGTTGCTGGGCTGGCTGTCCGCGATGGCGGTGACCCTGATCGGCCTCGGCGCCGCCCTGATTTCCGGCCAGGCCGGACTGGGCAGCGGCGGGCTCGAACGCTGGATCACCGCCAGTGTCGGCCACGGCCTCGACCTGCTGGCCCCCACCCTCGACGCGACCCAGCGTCAGGCGGTGGCCGATGGCTGGGTGCCGCTGTTCCTCGCCCTGGTCGGGGGCTCGTGGCTGGTGATGATCCTGGTCAACACCATCCTGGCCCAGGGCCTGCTGGCGCGATGGGGCCACAACCGGCGGCCGACGCCGGCCTATGCCCGCGAACTCGATCTGCCGACCTGGCTCGGCGGGTTGCTGGTCGCGGCGGCGGCGGCCGGGGCGCTGGCCGAGGGCGATTTCGCCTATCTCGGCCGCAACGTCGCGGTGATGGTGCTGGTTCCCTTCGCGCTGTCCGGTCTGGCGGCGGTGCATCTGTGGGCCGCGTCGCGGCCCAACGCGAGGATGATCCTCGTGGCGGTTTACGGGGTTGTGTTCCTGGCCTCGGCATGGGTGCTGCTGCCCATCGCCGGACTGGGACTGGTAAGGTTCGTGACGCGATTCCGCCCGGCCGGCGACAGCGGCGGCGGAAAGGAGAAATGAAATGGAAGTCATCCTGCTCGAACGCATCGAGAAGCTGGGCCAGATGGGCGACGTGGTCAACGTCAAGCCCGGCTTCGCCCGCAATTTCCTGCTGCCGCAGAAGAAGGCGCTGCGCGCCTCCAAGGCCAACATGGCCTTTTTCGAGAAGCAGCGCGTCCAGCTTGAGGCCCTGAACCTCAAGCGCCGTGACGAAGCCCAGGCGGTCGCCGACAAGATGGCCGGCCTGACCGTGCTGATGGTCCGTCAGGCCGGCGAAAGCGGCCAGCTCTACGGCTCGGTGTCCGGCAAGGACGTCGCCGACGCGATCAAGGCCTCGGGCTTCACCGTCGAGCGCCGTCAGGTTGCTCTCGACAACCCGATCAAGACCCTCGGCCGCTACGCCGTCCGCGTCGCGCTGCACCCGGAAGTCGCGCTGATCGTCACCGTCACCGTCGCCCGCTCGCAGGAAGAGGCCGAACGCGCCCTCGCCGCCGCCGCCGAAGAGGAGGCCGAGGAAGAGGTGATCGAGGAAGAGATCGTCGAGGAAGACGAGGTCGAGATCGACATCGACGCCGAGCAGGCCGAGTAATCTCGGACACCGGCCGGCGTCGCGCCACGAAGGTCCCGCCGGCCGGCCCGTTTCCTCGGGCCGGCCGCGTCTTTTTTGATTTGCTGGGAGAGACTCCGTCATGGCGGTGATGCCGGACAGCTGGATCCGCGAACAGGCCCACCGGGGCATGATCGAGCCCTTCACCGAAAAGTTACAGCGCGACGGGGTGATCTCCTACGGCCTGTCCTCCTACGGCTACGACGCCCGGGTCAGCCGCGAGTTCAAGATCTTCACCAACGTCGATTCGGCGGTGGTCGATCCCAAGCAGTTTTCCCAGGACAGCTTCGTCGATCGCGAGACCGACGTCTGCGTCATCCCGCCCAACAGCTTCGCCCTGGCCCGCACGGTGGAATATTTCCGCATCCCGCGCGACGTGCTGGTGATCTGCCTCGGCAAATCGACCTATGCCCGTTGTGGGATCATCGTCAACGTCACCCCGCTCGAACCCGAATGGGAAGGGCATGTGACGCTCGAATTCTCCAATACCACCCCGCTGCCGGCCAAGATCTACGCCAACGAAGGCGCCTGCCAGTTCCTGTTCCTCAAGGGGGAAAGCCCGTGCGAGGTGTCGTACCGCGACCGCGCCGGCAAGTACCAGGGCCAGCAGGGGGTCACGCTGCCCCGGCTGTAAGGACGCAGGGCGCCGCCCTGCACCCGCCAAGGGCCAAAGGCCCTTGGAACCCTTGCCCCTTTCGACATCCTTTTCGTCGGCGTGGCGAATATAGATCGGCAAGGTCTATCTCCAGACCGCCATCGCAAA
>JBDLVO010000186.1:0-7027 GCA_039804805.1 Pseudomonadota bacterium | reverse complement strand
ACAGCCGCTTGGCGCCGGCGTCGCCATTGACCGGGCCGTCGGTATAGGTCGCCCACAGCCACAGCCCGTAATAGTCCGGCGCGGCATCGGCGGGCACCACGAAGCTGCCCTTGACGGTCTTGGTCTTGCCGGCTTCCAGCGCCGGGACGGCGATGCCGACCTTGGCGATGTCGTTCTTCCGCCCGTGGAACTCGTTCGGGTTGATGTAGCTGAACAGGCCGAAGGTGACGTTGCCCTTGCCGAGCGCGGCGGGGCCGACCTTGATGTCGGCGGTGATCGTCACCGTTTCGCCCGGGCGCGGCGTCGGGTTGGACAGCCTGACGCCACGGATGTCGAACGGCAGCACCGGCGCCGCCGTCTGGTCCTTGAACTGATAGGCGCGGACATAGGCGACGTCGTGGCTGAGCGGAAAGGTCTGGTCGTCGTCGAGATAGCCCGGCCAGCCCGGCTTGGCCTTGGTGCCGCCGCTGATCGCGGTGTTGACCACCATGTACATCGGCCAGGCCGGCACCTTGACGTCGCTGCCCGGGCCTTCCTTGACGCAGAACACGGTCTTGCGGTCGATCTGGACGAGCAGCGATCCCGGCCGCCAATCGACGGAATAGAGGTGAAAGCCCGGGACGGGGGCGGCGATGCCGGGCACCGCCGCCATGCTGTTCCAGTCCTTGTCGGTGAAGAAGCGCGGGATGTCGCTGTTGTCGCCCTGGCCGATCGAGCGGTGCTCTCCGCGCGGGCCTTTCCAGTGGAACGTGCTCTGCGCATAGGTCCCCCCGTTGGCCTTGTTGCCGAACGAGGCGAAAATATATTCATAGACGTCGATTTCCGGCGGCCAATCGCCGTTTTCCGGCATCAGCCAGAACGCGGGCCACAATCCGTTGGCCTGCGGCAGCCTGGCCAGGATCTCGAAATGGCCGTAGGTCTGCGCGAACAGCCCCTGGGTCATCAACTGGCCGGAACTGTATTGGTGATCCCAGTAATCGCGCCGCGAGGTGGTGAGCCGCAGGCCATAGCCGGGCTCGACCGTCATTTCGTCGGGGAGATAGACCTGTCTCTCGTGGGACGGTACGCCATGCTGGCCGACATAACGCCGCCATTGCGCCGGGTCGATCTTGCCGGTTTCGGCGAAATTGGACTCGAAGGTCAGGGTCATCTCGGAGGCGGGCGTCGGGGCCGGACAGGAATCGAGGCCGGCCTCCGCCCCGCCGGCGGCCATCGCGGCCATCAGCCCCAACCCGATTGCGCGCAGATTCATCGCTCTCTCCCGTGGGCTGTCCGATTCTTGCGCCGCCGCCGCCCGGAATCGGGAATGCCAAAAAATTTAATAAAAATCAATGGAATTGATCGGATTCACCCGGAAAAGGCGCAGGGGGTGGTTCCGATCATCGCGGCTTCCGGTCTTCGTGCCGCAGCGCGACGATGTCGCGCCGCAGCACGCGGCGGGGGTCCCAGGCCAGCAGGGCGGCGGTGGCGGCGAGCGACAGCCGGTTGGTCCGGCGGATGGCCCGGCGTTGGCGGCCGAGGCGGGGCAGGGCGGCCAGCCCGGCGGCCAGCCCGGCCCAGCGGGCGGCCGGTTCGGGGGTGCGGGTCATCAGCGCCAGTTGGGCCAGCAGATAGAGCGGCAGCGCCAGCGCCAGCAGCGGCAGCGGCAGGCAGCGCGCCATCAGCCACAGCCCGTTGCGGGTGGCGTGGAACAGGGTGAAGCGGCTGTGGCGGCCGCTGCTGGCCGAGCCGGCATGGATCACCCGGGCCTCGGCGACCTGGATCACCGCGTGGCCCCGCTGGCGCAGGCGGAAGCCGAGATCGACATCCTCCAGATAACAGAAGAAATCCTCGGCGAAGCCGCCGGCGGCGGCGAAGGCGTCGCGGCGATAGAGGGCCGCGGCGGCGCAGGGCGAGAACACCGCGCGGTCGGTGTCGGCCAGCACCGCCGGCCGGTCGAAGCCGCCCCGCCACGCCAGCCCGAAGATCGAATAGCAATCGCCGCCGCCGTCGAGCCGGTCGGGGGCGGCCTCGCGCAACTGGGTCGAGCCGAAGGCGGCGGCGGCGGGATGGCGCCGGGTCGCCGCCGCCAGCCGCTCCAGCCAGTCGGGGGCGGGAACGGTGTCGGGGTTGAGGCTGGCCAGCCAGGGGGCGGCGGCGTCGCGGGCACCGAGATTGACCCCGGCGGCGAAGCCGAGATTGGTTCCGGCGGCGAGGCGGCGGAAGCGGGCGTCGGGCAGCGCCAGCCCGGCGCTGCCGTCGGTCGAGGCATTGTCGACCACCACCGCCTCGAAGCCCGGGTCGGTCTGGGCGGCGAGGGCGGCGAGGCAGGAGGCCAGCCGGGCGCCCGGATTGTAGGTGACGATCACCACCCGCACCCAGGGCGTCATCGCCGCGCCTCGCCGCCGCCGAGGCGGCGCAGCCAGCGGCCGAAATCGGCCGGCAGGGCGCGGCCGGCGACCAGGGCGAAGCGCGCCAGCAGCAGCAGGGCGATCAGCCGCAGGCTCCAGCCGGGATAGGTCGCGCGGAAATGCTTGTTGAAATAGCGGATCGAACTGCGGGTCTTGTGCCACTCGACGAACCAGCGGGCGACGTCGCTGCTGCCCCGGTGGTGATGGACCGGCACGCCGCCGCAATACAGCACCCGTCCGCCGGCGGCCAGCACCCGCAGGCAGAAATCGATGTCCTCGAGATGGAGGAACATCGCCTCGTCCATGCCGCCGAGGGCGAGGAAGCGGTCGCGCCGGATCGCCATCAGCGCCCCGGAGATCACCGGCACCGCCACCGTGGTTTCGGGCGGGGCGCCGTCGAGCAGGTGCAGGCGGCGGAAATGGGGATGGTGGGGGGCAAGCCGGTCGAGCCGCAGCGTCTCGACCAGGGCGCGCCAGGGGGTCAGCACCTCGCGCCGGCCGCCGCGCTGCTCACTGCCATCGGGATTGAGCAGGCGGGCGCCGCACAGCCATGCCGCCGGATCGGCATCGAGGCAGGCGCGCAGGGCGTCGAAGGTCGCGGCCGGGACGATCAGGTCGGGATTGACCAGCGCCAGCAGCCGGCCGCGCGCCCGCGCCGCGATCAGGTTGCAACCGGCGGCGAAGCCGAGATTGCGGCCGGGGCGGATCACCCGCAGCCGCGGTTCGGCGGCGGCGAGGCGGTCGAGCCGGGCCGACGCTTCGGGCGGGTTGCCGTTGTCGACCACCAGGATCTCGACCACCCCGGCGGCGGCCAGCAGCGCGCCGAGGCAGGAGTCCAGCACCGGTCCGGTGCGATAGCTGACCACCCCGACGGTGAAACCATCGCCCTCGGCCGGAATCGGACCGGCGGAGACGTAACCGCAGGTGGGTCTGTCGTCTTGAGTCATGCTATTTTGGGCTCCGCCGTCATGCCGAAGGTATCGCGGCCCTGGCCGGAAGTAATGCTCGCGGCGGGATTTCCGCCAATCGTTGCAGGTGGTGAGAAGGACTATGCCCGGGTCGTGACATATTGGCAACGCTTGGGGGTTGTGTGAACGAGGCCTGCGCGTTGGGGATGTGAATGGGTTGACAGACAAGGGGAAAGCGTTCAGTGAAGGTGGTGGTCGCCCACGCCAGATCGATGGAAATGTGCCGATGAATATGCAACGGATTGTTTTGGTTGGCGCCTTGATGGTGCCTGCGCCGGCCGCGCTGGCGGCGTCCGACGTTTCCAACAGCGGCAGCCAGTCGAACACGGTCACCGCCACGGTGGCGGCCTCGGTGGCGGCGACCCAGACCGCGACGATCATCAGCGGCGCCGCGACCGGCGGCATCAGCTTCGGCGGGGTCGGCGGCAGTGGCGGTTTCGGCGCCGGCGGCAGCGGCGGTTTCGGCGGCGGTGCGGGCGGCAGCGGTGGTTTCGGCACCGGCGGCAGCGGTGGCTTCGGCGGCGGCAGCGGCGGCTCGGGGGGCACTGGCGGCAGCGGCGGTTTCGCCCCCGGCGGCGAGGGTGGCCAGGGCGGCGGCCAGGGCGGCGGTTCCTCGCGTGGCCCCGGCAGCTTCAATACCCGGGCGATGGGCGTGGCCGGCGGCGCCGAGCCGTCGGATACCGGCCTGTGGGGGCAGGTGCTGTGGGCCCATATCGACAAGACCGAGCAGTTTCTCGAGATGAAGGGCCAGGTCGGCAACGGCCTGCTCGGCATCGACCATCGCTTCGGCGAGCGCTATCTGGTCGGCCTCGCCGCCGGCTATGAGGCGGTCGACATCGACACCCAGTTCAACAACGGCACCTACAAGGCCGGCGGCGTCACCGTCGCCCCCTATGTCGCGGTCAACCTGACCCCGACCTGGGTGCTCGACGCCTCGGTGGCCTACACCTGGCTCGATTACGACACCTCGCGCAACTGGGGCGCGGCCACCGCCAGCTTCTCCGGCTATCGGGTGATGGGCACCGGCAACCTGACCGGTGGTTACGCGGTCGGCAACTGGCGGTTCCAGCCCCGCCTGTCGCTGCTCTACACCTCGGAGCATCAGGACAGCCACCGCGAAAGCGACGGGTCCCAGGTCGGCAACATCGCGGTCCGCCTCGGCCGCCTCAGCGGCGGCAGCAAGGTCGGCTACGATCTCGGCGACGGCATCCTGCCCTACGCCAAGGTGATCGGCGAGTGGGACTTCCTTCGCCCCGGCTCGGTGCTGAAGACCTCCACCCTGATGTCGAGCGTCGATGACGGCGGCGCGGTCGGCGGCCTCGGCGTCGAGGTCAATCGCGGCGGCATCACCGGCAGCCTCGAGGTCGACAACAATTCGATGTTCCGCCAGGATCTCGACGTCTGGGCGGTGATCGCCCGCCTGCGGTGGGATATGTGACCTCGGCCGTTACGGCCGCAATGACGGGGAAGGGACGCCGGGCGGCGTCCCTTCTCGTTGTGGCGGTGCTGATCCTGCTCGCCGGCTGCGCCACCCCGCGCGACGATTCGCTGGCGGCGGCGGCCCGGCGCGGCTGGCAGGCCGAACAGATCGCCGCCGGCCCGTTCACCCTGTTCGCCCTGGCCCCGGCGCGCTGGCGCGACGGCGCGCCGCTGACGGTCTATATCGAGGGCGACGGCTACGCCTGGGTCAATCGCTACCGGCTGTCGGACGATCCCACCCCGCGCCGCGCGGTGGCGCTTGACCTCGCTTTGGCCGATCCGGCCCCCAATCTGGTCTATCTGGCCCGACCCTGCCAATATGTCGCCGGGGCGGCCCGGCGCGGCTGCGACCCCGCTTATTGGAGCGACGCTCGTTACGCTCCCGAGGTGATCGACGCCACCCTGGCGGCGATCGCGCTGTTGCAGCGGCGCTCGGGGGCGACGGAGGTGCGGTTGGTCGGCTATTCCGGCGGCGGCACCGTCGCCCTGCTGGCGGCGGCGCGGCGGCCCGGCATCGCCCGGGTGATCACGGTGGCCGGGGTCCTCGACGTCGCCGCCTGGGTCCGCGCGCAGGAGGTGACCCCGTTGACGGTCTCGCTTGATCCGGCCGATTTCGTTCCGGCGCTGGCCGGGGTGCCCCAGGTCCACATCGTCGGCGCCGAGGACGAGGTGGTGCCGCGCGCGGTGGCCGAATCCTATCTCTCCCGTTTTCCCGCCGCCGGCCGGCCGGCCTTGGTGGTGGTGCCGGGCCAGGGGCATCATCGCGGCTGGGAGCGCCACTGGCCGGCGCTGCTGGCGCGGGTCGAGACGGCGCCATGAGCCGCGTCGCGCTGGGACTCGGCCTGCTGGCGCTCGGGCTCGGGCTGGCCCTGCCGCTGGCCTCGCTGCCGCCCTTCGCCCTCGGCCAGTGGGACAAGGCCGAGCCGCTGGTGATCGGCTTCCATGGCGTCGCCGCGCTGGCCGCGCTGGCGGTGGCGCTGGCGCTGGCGGCGGATCCGGTGCGCGGCCTGCGCCGGGTGGCCCATCCCTACGTCGCCGCGCCGCTGGCGCTCGGGCTGTGGTCGGCGGTGGTGGCGCCGCTGACCCCGCTGCCGTGGCTCAGCCTGTTCGGCGCGCCGCAATCGGGCTTCGGCGCGCTGTGGTTCCTCGACGGCGCCGCGCTGATCGCCTGCGCCCGGCTGGTGGCGGGCCATCGCCGCCCGTGGCGCGGGCTGATCCTGCTGGCGCTGGCGCTGGCGCTGGCCGTCGCCGCGCTCAAGGCCTGGGACTGGGGGGTGCTGGCGCGCGGCGGCGGCGGCCATCTGCTGATCTTCGTCGCCGCCTATTACGGCTGGCTCGGGCTGGCGCTGCCGCTGCTGGTCCGCCGCCATCCGGGCGAGTCCCACCGGCTCGAACTGGCGCTGCTGGCGGCGGCGCTGGCGCTGGCGCTGGTGTCGCGCAGCATCGCCGCGCTGGGGCTGCTGCTGGCGGGGGCGACGACGGTGATGCTGGTGCGCGCGCGCCCCGGGCTGGCGGCGGCGCTGACCCCGCGTCTCGGCGCCGCGCTGGTGGCGATCGCCGCCCTGCTGCCCTGGTCGCTGCTGCATCTGGTGCCGGCGGCGGAGCGGGTCGAATCGCTGCGCGACCGCCTGCTGGTCAGCCGGGTGATGCAGGCGGCGCTGCGGGCCGATCCGGCGCCGCTGCTCGGCCATGGCTGGGGCCGCACCCAGGACGCCCTGCGCGGCTGGCTCAACGTCGCCGGCGAGCGGCTGTGGGATCCGGGCTGGATCTTCCTCAAAAGCGATTATTTTCACGCCCACGACTGGGCGATGGAGGCGGTCTACGCCGCCGGCCTGCCCGGGTTGCTGCTGACCCTGGCCGGATTCCTGGTGATTCCGCTGTTCGCGCGGCCGTCGCGCCGGGTCGAGGCCACCGCGTTCGGCTGTGCGCTGGCGGCGCTGTCCGGGCTGTGGTTCCCGCTGTGCCTGTCGGTGCCGCTGCTGGCGCTGGCGCTGGCGGCGCTGGCCGACGACACGGCGTGGCCGGGGCGGCGGGCGGGGCCCTGGCCGGGCCGGGGGGTCGCGCTGGCGGTGCTGGGCTTGGCGCTGGCGCAGGGCGCGGCGGCGGCGCAACTGTGGCAGCAGGGGCGGGCGCTGGACGCGGTGCGGGCGGGGTGGCAGGCCAGTCCGCCGCTGGCGCTGGCGCCGCCGG
>JBDLVO010000185.1:0-7893 GCA_039804805.1 Pseudomonadota bacterium | reverse complement strand
CCATGTGGTCGAGAAACTGTTCGGCACCGTCGGCGGCGGACGGGATGGCGTGGTCGGCGCGGATCAGCAGCCACACCGCCGCGGCGGCCAGCAGCGTCGTCGCCAGTCCGCCGGCCAGGGCATAGCGTTTGAGCCGGGCGCGACGGCGGGCGGCGCGGCGTCGGGCGGAAAAAGTTTTGGTTGGTGGCGGCGCGTTCATGGGCGTTTCTTCAGGCTGAAGCCAAGAACCGGGAAAGGATGGCAAGAAAGTTTTAACGGACCATTAGCCCTGCGGGAAATTATCCCGACGGTGATCTCTTGCCGGAAACGCCGTCCATGATACCATGAGCCCAGTCCGAACGGTCTGGGCAAGGCCTGACGTGACTGTTTTGTTAAGTCGGGGATCGTCTGGGGAGGATGATGATGGATTTCCGCCGTTTTGCCGTTCCCGTGGTGGTGTCGCTGGTGGTCGGGGGAGTGGTCTATGGCCTGTCGCTGGCCGGCCAGCAATCGCTGCGCGCCGAGATCGAGCAGATCAAGCTGCTGAAGGGCGAGGCCGACCGCCGCTTCGCCGATGTCGATGCCCTGGTCAGCCGGGTCGAGTCGATCGATCACCGCGTCAGCAGCGTCGAGAAGACCCTGCCGGCCAGCGCGGCGGCTCCGGCCGAGGAAGCCGCTCCGGCGGCCGCGCCGGCTCCGGCGGCGGCTCCGGCCGAACCGGCCGCGTCGACTCCGGCGCCTGCGCCCGCGCCCGCTCCGGCCCCCGCGCCGGCGTCCGACAAGCCCTGATCCGCGTCTAGGATTCCGACAGGCCCAGCCTCGCCGCCAGTTCGGCGGCGAGGGCGGCGATCTCGGCGGCGGCGGTGCCGCGCGGCTCGGTTTCGCTGACGCCGCGTCCCTCCAGCATCGCCCCGGCGAAGGCGATGCGGTTGCCGAGGGCGGTTTCGGCCAGCGTCACCCCCTGAGCCACCAGTTCGGCGCGGATCCGCTCGACCAGCTTGCCCCGGGCCGGGGCACGGTTGAGCAGGACCAGGGCGGGACTCTTTTCCCGCCTTGCGATCTCCAGCGTCGGCGCGGTCGCCCACAGATCCATCGGCGAGGGCTGCACCGGCACCAGGATCAGGTCGGCGGCGCGCACCGCGATCCGCACCTCGGTTTCGGCATGGGGCGGGCTGTCGATCAGCACCAGATCGCGGTCGGCGCGCAGCCGGTCGAGTTCGGTGCCGAGTCGCCAGCCGGCGGCCTGGACGAAGGCGAGGCCGCCCTCGTCGCCGAGCGATTGCCGCCGCAGCGCGAACCAGGCCGCCAGCGAGCCCTGCGGATCGATGTCGAGCAGGCCGACCCGACGCCCGGCGCGGGCCCAGGCCACCGCCAGTTGGGCGGCGAGGGTGGTCTTTCCGGCGCCGCCCTTCTGCTGGGCGATGGTGAGGATCCGGGCCGGCATGGCGCCTCCTGATGACGGGCTGGCGGGAACGATCTCGCCCGAGGCTAGCCGAGCGGTGTCATTTTGCAAGCGTCGGCGGTTGGGCCGGCGCGGTTCCTGCGCAGGTGACCCCCATGGTGAAGATGGTTTCCTCCCCGACCTCGCAGCGATCGTCGAGGCGGAAGCCGGGAATCTCGCGTTGCGCGGTCGGCAGGGCGAGGTGGGGCTGGCTGCCGCGCAGCACCAGACAGCGATAGCCGGCGAAAGCGGTGGCGGGGTCGAGGCGATGGCCCCAGCGCATCAGCCCGCGCTTCCACCAGGTATGGTCGTTGATGAACCAGGCGTAGGTGTCGGGGGGCATGATCGCCTCCAGTTGCGCCGAATAGCGTCCCTGGGCGTTGAGGTCGCCGCGCAGCAGGGCGTAGGAGGGCGAGGAGGCGGAATCGTAGTCGATCCGGGCGCAGCCGGCGAAGCGGCTCATGTCGAACGCCTGGGTGGCGCGGGTCCAGCCGGCCAGTTCGGCGGTCTGGCGCGACACCGCCGGCAGGGTGACCGCCACCAGCGCCAGCCCCAGCCCGGCCCAGCCCCAGCGATGCGCCGGTGCCGGCGCGGCGGCGGCCGAGCGCAGATACAGCAGCGCCAGCGCCGGTCCGGTCAGCAGCAGCGCCGGTTCGAGATAATGCGCCGCCGGCTGTTTGGCCACCAGCAGCACGGTGGCGATCTGGGCCAGCGCCAGCCCGGCCAGCAACCGCGCCGGCGGGTCGAACCGCCGGCGCCGCAGCGCCACCGCCAGCACCGCCAGGGTGGCGAGCAGGGTCAGGGTGAAGATCAGCTTCGAGCCGAACAACGCGAGCACGGCGCGGGGATAGCGGGCCGGGTCGATCACCGTCGCCGCGCCGTCGCCATAGGCCCCGCTGTGCAGCACGATCCGCCCGACCCAGTCGAGCCAGATCCCGGCCGAGGGCCAGGCCGGCAGGGTGCAGAGCAGGAAGCCGGCGCCACTCGCCAGTCCCAGCACCGCCAGCCGACGGCGGTCGAGCAGGAACAGCGGGATCAGGCCGAAGGTCAGCGCCTGGAGCTTGCAGGCGATGGCGAAGCCGACGGCGAGGCCGAACCGGGCCGCCGGGCCGTCGCGCCGCGCCGCCTCGGGCCGCAGTAGCGGCAGGGTCGCGGCGATCACCAGCGCCCAGGCCAGGATCAGGAAGGCCTCGGGCTTGGGGTGCAGGGCGAATTTGGGGATGATCATCGACAGCAGCGGCGCCGCCTGGGTCAGCAGGGCGGCGGCGAGGCTGCCGGTGGCCCGCCACATCGCCCAGCCCAGCCCGGCCAGCGCCAGCCCGAGCAGCGGATAGAGCAGGGCGGTGACCCGGGCCAGCGCCCCCTCGGGGTCGGCCAGCACCGCCGCCACCAGATCGGCGGTGGCGGCCAACGGGTCCGACAGGCGCAGCACCAGGGCGACGAAGACCTGGATCGGGGTGCCGGGATGGCTGACGTCGGTCGGGGCCAGCCCCTCGATCAGGCGCAGCCCGTTCAGCAGGTAATAATAATCCGGATCGAGGTTGAACACCTGCCACAGCGGGAAGCTGGCGGCGCCCATCGCGAACAGGGTGACGACCAGCGCCAGCGGCAGTACCAGCAGCGCGGCCGGGCTCAGTCGGGAGGCAAGGTTCATCGCCGGGTTTCCTCGGGGCGGGGGGCTGGTCAGGGCGCCGACGGCGGTTCCTGGCGCACGTAACTGGCGAGACGGAGGTCGTCGCCGGCGGTGTGGAAGGCGAACCACTCGATCAGGAACCCGACCAGATCCCGGTCGCACAGGCTGGCGATCGACAGCGAGCGGGTGTAGCCGGCGAGGTCCTCCAGCAACAATTGGTGGGTGCGGCGGTGGGGGATCAGGTCGGGGTAATCGACCTCGATCATCAGGCTTTCTTCGCTGAAGAAGTGAAAATCGGCGTATTTGTACAGTTCGATCAGGTGACGCTGCACCCGTTCGAACGGCCGCCTCTCGGTCAGATCCCGCTCGATCTGGAGAATCAGGTCGAGAAAGATCCGATGCTCACCGTCGATCCGGGGATGACCGATCTCGTAGGACGCTTTCCATACCGCTCGCACCATCGGCGCTGGTTCCTCGTCGTAGTGCCGCGTCCCCGGCCGGGGACGCGGCGGGTCCGGCTTTACCGGGTCGCTTCCTTCAGCACGGCGGCGACATGGCCCGGCACCTTGACCTTGCGCCAGACGGCGCGGATCGTCCCGTCGCCGCCGATCAGGAAGGTGGCGCGCTCGATGCCGAAATATTTGCGCCCGTACATGCTCTTCTCGACCCACACCCCGTAGGCCTCGGTGACGCGGCCGTCGCTGTCGGCCCCGAGCGGGAAGGGCAGGTCGAGCTTGGCGCGGAACCTGGCGTGGCTGGCGACCGAATCCCGCGACACCCCCACCACGTCGATTCCGGCCTGCTGGAAGGCGGGATAGGCGTCGCGGAAGGCGGCGGCCTCGGCCGAGCAGCCCGAGGTGTTGTCCTTGGGATAGAAATACAGCACCAGCGTCCGGCCGGCGAAATCGGCGCGGCGGAGCGGTCCGTTCTCGCCGTCGAGGGCGAAATCGGGGGCGGGCTGGCCGGGCTCCAGGGTCATGGCGCGGTCTCCTCGGAGGTGGGGGGAAGCTTTTGGCCGGCCGGTTCGACGATCAGCCGCTCGAACACCGCCCGGGCGGCGGCGGCGCATTCCTCCATCCGGTCAACCAGACTTTTGAAATCGCCGACCCCGGCGGCGCTGACCAGCAGACTCTTGAGGCCGGGCGGGGCGTTGCTTTCGTCGAACCCGGCGGGCAGGGTCTGGCGCAGCACGGTTTGCACCGCGCCCCACAGCCCCAGCGCCTCGTCGAGGGTCTGGGCGTCGCCCTCTTCCAGCAGGCCGGCGGCGCGGGCGCGGGCCAGCGCCTCGGCGGTGTTGGCGGCGAGGACGGCGGGATGGTCGGCGGCGTGGGCGAGCTGGAGGGTCTGGGCGATGAACTCGATATCGACCAGCCCGCCCGGGCGGTATTTGACGTCCCAGCCGCTGGCCGGCTTGTGGGTCTGGGCGATCTTGTCGCGCATCGTCGCCACGTCGCGTAGCAAGGCGAGCGGATCGCGCCGCCGGGTCAGGGTGTCGCGCCGCACCGCCTCGACCCGCGCGGTCAAGCCGGGGTCGCCCGCCACCACCCGGGCCCGGGTCAGCGCCATGTGCTCCCAGGTCCAGGCCGCCTCGGCCTGATAGCGGCGGAAGGCTTCCAGGCTGGAGGCGACCGGGCCGGAATGGCCGGACGGCCGCAGCCGCATGTCGACCTCGTAGAGGATGCCCTCGCCGGTCTTGGCCGACAGCGCGTTGATCAGGCGCTGGGTGAAACGGGCGAACCATACCGGCACCGCCAGCGCCTTGGCGCCGTCGGATTGCTCGGCCTCCTCGGGGGCGTCGTAGACCAGGATCAGGTCGAGATCGGAGGTGGCCGACATCTCGCGCCCGCCGGCCTTGCCCATCGCCAGCAGCACCCAGGCCCCGCCCGGCACCTTGCCATGGGCCTGGGCGAACTCGGCCTCGACCCGGGGGGCGAGGGTGGCCAGCACCGCCTCGGCCAGATCGGACAGGGCGCGGCTGGCCTCGGCGGGGCCGATCACCCCGCGCAGGGTCAGCACCCCGATCTGGAACTTGCGGTCGTTGGTCCAGCGGCGGGCGAGGTCGAGCAATTGCTGGAAATCGTCGGCGCGGTCGAGGACGCGGTCGAGTTCGGCGGCGAGGGGGGCGTGGCCGGGCGGGGGGGCGAAGAAGCCGGACTGGAGCACCGCGTCGAGCAGCACCGGATGGCGGGCGAGATGGGCCGCCAGCAGCGGGGCGTCGCCCATGATCTCCGCCACCAGGTCGAGCAGGCTGGGATTGGCGTGGAACAGCGAGAACAGTGCCACCCCGGCCGGCAGCCCGCGCAGGAACTCGTCGAAGCGCAGGAAGGCCTGGTCGGGGGCGGCGGTGTCGGCCAGCGCGGCGAGCAGGGTGGGGGTCAGTTCGGTCAGCAATTCGCGCGCCCGGGTCGAGCGGGTGGCGCGCACCCTGCCGTGATGCCAGCCGCGAATCGTCTCGCACAGCACCGCGGGATGGGAGAAGCCCATTTCGCCCAGGGTGTGGAGGGTCTCGGGGTCGTCCTCGCCGCCGGTGAACACCAGATCGCCGCGCGGGGCCAAAGCGGGGGCGTCCTCGAACAAGGCGGCGTAATGGGTTTCGACGGTGTGGAGGGTGGCGAGCAGGGCGGCGCTGAACGATTCGACGTCGGGATGGCCGAGGAAGGCGGCGAGATGGGCCAGCCGCTCGGGATCGCTGGGCAGGGTCTGGGTCTGCTTGTCCTCGATCATCTGGAGGCGGTGTTCGATCCGCCGCAGCTCGCGATAGGCCCCGGTCAGGGCCTCGGCCACCGCCGGCTCGACATGGCCGGCGCGGGCGAGGGCGGCCAGGGCGGCGACGGTGCCGGGTTCGCGCAGTTCGGGCTGGCGGCCGCCCCAGATCAATTGCTGGGTCTGGGCGAAGAACTCGATCTCGCGGATGCCGCCGCGCCCCAGCTTGATGTTGTGGCCGGCGACGGCGATGGTGCGGCCACCCTTGTGGGCGTTGATCTGGCGCTTGATCGAATGGATATCGGCGATGGCGGCGAAATCGAGCGATTTGCGCCAGATGAACGGGCGCAGGAACTTGAGGAAGGCGCTGCCGGTATCGGGATCGCCCGCCACCTGCCGGGCCTTGATCATCGCCGCCCGTTCCCAGTTCTGGCCGAAGCTCTCGTAATAGGTCTCGGCGGCGATGATCGACACCGCCGCCGGGGTCGAGCCGGGATCGGGGCGCAGGCGCAGGTCGGTGCGGAAGACATAGCCGTCGCCGGAATGGCTTTCCAGCACCCGGCACAGGTCGCGGGTCAGCGCCACCATGAATTCCGGCACGCTCTTGGTGCCGCGATACTCGATCTTCTCGTGGTCATAGAACACGATCAGATCGATGTCGCTCGAATAGTTCAGTTCGTGGGCGCCGAGCTTGCCCATCCCCAGCACGACGATGCCGGAGGTCCGGCCGGGCGAGTCGCCGGCCGGCAGCACCACGTCGCCCTTGAGGGCGGCGCGGCGCAGCAGGGTGTCGAGGGTCAGGGCGATCGCGGTGTCGGCATAGCGCGACAGGGCGCCGGTGACCTGCTCCAGCGTCCAGGCCCCGGACAGGTCGGCCAGCGCGGTCAGCAGGGCGACGAAGCGCTTGCCGACCCGCAGCGGCTTCATCAGCGCGGCCGGGTCGTCGCAGGCGCCGATCTCGGCCTGCAATTGTGTCAGCAGGTCGGCGAAGGCCTCGTCGGGGCCGACCTCGAGCAGCCAGCCGACATAAGGCGGCTCGGCCTCGAGGCAGCGGGTCAGGAACGGGCTGTTGGCGAACACGCCGTCGAGCAGCCCGCCATAGGTGGGGTCGTCGGGCAGATCGCACAATCCCCGGGCGGTTTCGCCGAACAGCGACACCGCCTGACGCCAGCGGTCGCGGCCCAGTGACAGACGGAACGGATCTGCCACACGTGGCAGCAAAGCGCTGACGACCGGAAAACCCACCTTGTGTCCCTCCCGACGCTATGGTTGCTTCACACTGCGAAATGCGGACCGGGGGGTCAAGCCCTACCGGCCCAGGTGGGGCGAGCGGCCGGATCGGGGCGGAACGGAAAGGGCGGAACTTTTGGTGCATGATGCCGTCGGCGTGTTGTTCCGGGTGCTGTGGGGCTCGCTGCTGTTGGTGGTGGTGGCGGTGCCGCTGCTGGCATGGCGGCTGGAGCGGGAGCCGATCGGCCTCGACGCGCTGACGCCGGTGATCGAGCGGGCGCTGTCGGACGAGCGCTCCGGGTTGCGGGTCACCCTGGGCCGTACCGTGCTGACGGCGGGCGCGGGGGCCCGGCTGCTCGATTTCCATGCCTTCGACCTCGCCGCCTACGGCCCGGCCGGCGAGCAGCCGATCCTGACCGTGCCCGACGTGTCGTTCAGTCTCAATTTCCGCGCCCTGCTGGCCGGGCGGATCGCGCCCGACGCCATCAGCCTGACCGGGGTGCGGCTGGCGCTGGTGCGCGAGGCGGACGGGCGGGTACGGCTCGGCATCAATGGCGGCGGGGCCGAGCCGACCCCCGCCTCCGGCGCGGTGACCGAACTGATCCGCGACGCGCTGCTGGGCGAACCCGATCCGGCCAAGCCCGGCCGCACCCTCAACGCCTTCACCGTCGCCCGGGCGACGGTGACGATCGAGGATCGTGGCCTTGGCCGCTCCTGGCTGGTGCCGGACGCCGATTTGACCTTTCGCCGGGTCGAGTCCGGCCTGACCGCCAGCGGCCGGCTGCGGCTGGAAATCGAGTCCGACCGGGTCGATCTCGCCCTCGACGCCGATTATCGCAGGACCGATGGCAGCCTGGGGCTGGCCACCCGGGTGGCCGGGCTGCGGCCGGCGCGGCTGGCCGGGCTC
>JBDLVO010000184.1:0-9455 GCA_039804805.1 Pseudomonadota bacterium | reverse complement strand
CGCGCAGTCCCTTGCGGGCGAACAGGGCGGCATGGACCCAGTCATATTCTTCCAGCGCTTCCTCGCGGGCCTGAACGCGGTAGCCCTCGAACAAAGCGCGGGTGAAGGCCGGGCCGGTGGCGGCGGGGGGAGGATCGCCGATCACGGTTTGAACGTCATCGACCTCCCAGGGCGTGGCGCAGGCTGTGGCCAGGGCAGCGGTGCCGATGGCGCAAGCGATGCGGAGCCTTTTCATCTCGCCAGTCTCCTCGTCTGAACTCGGTTTCCGCGGTTCCGGCGATCCCGGCGCGGCTTTTCGCAGTGCGCCAGATTACCGCGCCGCTGCCCGCCGGTCGAGCCCCGGCTTATCGCCAAGGTTGACCGGTGGGGTGCCGCCGATGCCGTTACGCGGGTCGGGCGGGGTCACAATCCCCAGCGTTCGGCCTGATCGTGGGCCGACAGCGCCAGCACCCGGTCGAGGTAGCCGAGCAGGTCGCCGACGCAATCCTCGATGGCCCGGCCGGCGGTCTCGATCACCAGTTCCGGCGCCTCCGGCGGCTCGTAGGGGGCGGTGATGCCGGTGAAGTCGGGGATCGAGCCGGCGCGGGCCTTGACATAGAGGCCCTTCGGGTCGCGCCGCTCGCATTCGTCGAGCGCGGTGGCGACGTGGATTTCGTGGAACGCCTCGGGATTGATCGCCCGCACCCGGTCGCGGTCGGCGCGATAGGGCGAGATGAAGGCGGCCAGCACGATCATCCCGGCATCGGCCAGCAGGTGGGCCACCTCGCCGGCGCGGCGGATGTTCTCGGCCCGGTCGGCCGGGGCGAAGCCGAGATCGGCGTTGAGCCCGAGCCGCAGCGCGTCGCCGTCGAGCACCTTGGCCTGCCAGCCGCGCAGGAACAGCCGCCGCTCGACCTCGGCGGCCAGGGTCGATTTCCCCGCCCCCGACAGGCCGGTCAGCCACACCACCCCGCCGCGATGGCCGTTGGCCAAAGCGCGGGCGTGGATGTCGACGGTGACCACCCCGCTGCCGTCGCCGGCCTGGGCGTGGTCGCGCTCGGTGGCGGCGATCACCCCGCCGCCGACGATGTCGTAGGCCTCGACCAGCACGAACCGGCCGAGACGGGGATTGTCGGCGAAGGAATCGTGGGCGATCGGGGTGCGGCTGCGCAATTCGATCTCGGCCACCGCGTTGCGGCCGACGCTGTCGGCGGTGTCCTGGCGGCCGAGATCGATCACGTCGATCACCCGGCGGATCGCCGCCACCTCGACCCAATGTTCGGCGGTGGCCAGCTTGAGGCGGTAGCGCCCGCCGACCTTCAGCGGCTGGTGCCCCAGCCAGAACAGCCGGGCGAGCAGGCGGTGCGACAGTTGCGGCGCGCTTTCGACCCGGCTGGCCACCTGACCGCGTTCGACGAAGATCTGCTCGTCGAGCGTCAGCGCCACCGAGCGCCCGGCCTCGGCCCGGTCCGACGCGGTGCCGGCGCCCCAATGTTCCAGGCTGGCCACCCGCGCGCTCTTGCCCGAGGGCGAGAACAGCAGGGTGTCGCCCACCGCCAGCCGGCCGGATTCGATCCGGCCGACGATCAGCCGGCGCTGGTCGAATTTGTAGACGTCCTGCACCGGCAGCCGCAGCGGCCGGTCGGTCGGCGGCGGCGCGGCGACGAAGCCGTCGAGCGCGGCCAGCACGGTCGGCCCCTGGTACCACGGCATTTCCGCCGCCGGCCGGGTGATGTTGGCGCCGGAGCGGGCCGACACCGGGATCACCTGGGTCGGCACCAGCCCGATCGAATCGAGATAGGCGACGATTTCGGCCCGCACTTCGGCGAAGCGGTCGCGATCATGGCCGACCAGATCCATCTTGTTGACCGCCACCGCCACCTGACGCAGCCCGAGCAGGTGCAGCAGGTAGCCGTGGCGGCGCGATTGCTCGCGCACCCCCTCGACCGCGTCGATCACCAGCAGCGCCGCCTCGGCCGAGGCGGCGCCGGTGATCATGTTCTTGAGGAATTCCTTGTGGCCGGGGGCGTCGATGATGACGTAGGGCCGGGCCGCGCTGCGGAAGCGGATGCGGGCGGTGTCGATGGTGATGCCCTGGTCGCGCTCGGCCTGGAGCGCGTCCATCACGAAGGCCCATTCGAACGGCATGCCCCGGCGCTCGCACACCTCGCGCAGGGTCTCGACCTTGCCCTCGGGCAGGGCGCCGGTCTCGTGCAGCAGCCGGCCGACCAGGGTCGATTTGCCGTGATCGACATGGCCGACCACGACGATGTTGAAGGGAGATGCGTCGGCGGCGGCCGTGGACGCGGCGGGGGAAAGCAGGGCGGTCTCGGTCATGATGGGAGTCTTCGCCTTCGGGTCTACATGTAGCCGCCGACCCGGAGACGCTCGAAGGCGTCCTCCGAGGCGCGGTCCTGGGCGCGGCCGGCGCGTTCGGCGATCCGGGTGGTTTCCAGTTCGGCGATGATCTCCTCGACCGAACGGGCCTCGGATTCGATCGGGCTGGTGCAGGGGGCGCAGCCGAGCGAGCGGTAGCGCTTGCCGTTATTGGCGAAATACAGGCTGACCAGCGGGATCGATTCGCGCTGGATGTAGCGCCAGACGTCGAGTTCGGTCCAGGCCAGCAGCGGGTGGATGCGCAGATGGGTGCCGGGGGGGAAGTCGGTCTTGAACTGGTCCCAGAATTCCGGCGGCTGGTCGCGCACGTCCCATTCCGCCGTTTCCGAGCGCGGGCTGAACACCCGTTCCTTGGCCCGGGTGCCTTCCTCGTCGCGGCGGATGCCGGCGATCACCCCGGTCAGCTTGAGGTCGGCCACCACCTGCTTCAGCCCCTCGGTCTTCAGCGCGGTGCAGCATTCGACCCGGCCGCGCTCCGGCCCCATCCCGGACTCGAGCGCGGCGCGGTTCTCGCCGATCACCAGCGGCAGGTTCCATTCCCGCGCCATCCGGTCGCGGAATTCGATCATCTCGGGGATCTTGTGATGGGTGTCGACATGGATCACCGGGAAGGGGACGTGGCCGAGGAACGCCTTGCGCACCAGCCACAGCAGCACGTTGGAATCCTTGCCGATCGACCAGAGCAGGCCGATCCGGTCGAGGCGGTTGAACGCCTCGCGCAGGATGTAGACCGACTGGCTTTCGAGGGCGTCGAGATCATTCATGGTCGGGGTGTGCCTCGGTTCGGGCGGGGGGCGCCGCCGGAGGGGAAGAGGGGAGGTGGATGCCGCATTCGGTCTTGGCCGCGCCGGGCCAGCGCCCGGCCCGGGCCGGCTCGCCCGGGGCGACCGGCCGGGTACAGGGCCAACAGCCGATCGAGCGGTAACCCGCCCCTTCCAACGGATGGCGGGGCAGGGCGCGGGCGGTGAAAGTGGCGGCCAGGCCGGCATCGTCGAGATTGGCGAGCGGGCTGAGCCGCAGCACCCCATCCCGCAGCACCACCGGGGCGACCACCTCGCGGCCGAAGCCGTGGGCGCGGCGGCGGCCGTCGATCAGGGCGGCGTAGCCCTGGCTGGCCCGGGCCAGCGGCGCCACCTTGCGCAGGCCGCAGCAGCGGTCGGGGTCGGTCTGCCACAGATCGGCGGCGGCGGCGATTTCGGCCGGGTCGGGCCGGGCGACCGTCACCCCGGTCAGGCCGAGATGGGCGGTCAGGGTGGCGATGTAGGCGTGGGTCTCGTCGAACAGCTCGCCGGTATCGACCACGATCACCGGCAGGGCCGGATCGACCTGGGCGATCAGATCGAGCAGCACCGCCGATTCGGTGCCGAACGAGGCGATCGCGGCCAGCCGGCCGGGCAGGGCGGCGCGGGCGGCGGCGATCAGGGCGGCGCCGTCGAGCCCGGCCCAGCGCGCCGGCCAGAGAGCAAGGTCGTCGGCGGGGGGCGGTGCGGTCACCGGCCGCCCTCCTGCTCCGGCCGCAGCAGCTCGATCAGCCAGGCCAGCGCATCGCGATAGGGGCCGGCCTGACCGGTGACCAGGGCCGAGGTCCGCTCGGCCTGGATCGAGTCGAAGGCGTCGCGGGCGGCGCCGCGATCGGCCGGGCTGGCGTGGAAGCGGGCGAACACCGCTTCCGCCGCCTCGCCGTCGTCGCCGGCCAGGCCGTGGCCGGCCAGCAGGGCGCGCAGCGCCAGCGCCGAGGATTCCTCGCCGGCCTTCAGCGCCTCGGGCCAGCGTCCGGCGGCGAGGAAGCGGTCGAACCGTTCCAGCCCGTCGCGGGCGAGATCGGCGAGGTGGGCGACCGGGGCCTGGGGGGCGGCGCATTCGCCGCCGGCGCGGGGCGGGCCGGCGAACGGCGCCTCGGCGTCCCAGTCGTACAGCCAGTCGGGCTGGGGCGCCTCGGCCCCCAGCGGGGCGAGCAGGGCGGCGATGCCGTCGGGGCCGAGCCGTTCGGCCCAGGCGCGGACGCTTTCGCCCGGGCGGCGGCCTTCGGCCAGGGCGCGGCGCAGCAGGGTGACGGCGCGGTCGGCCTGACGGGCCGGCACCAGCGGACCGTCGAGGGCGAAGCGGGCGCTGGCGACCTCGCCGCCGAAATGGAGGCGGTAATAGGGGGCCGGCTTGCCGTCGATCAGCCGGGTCAGCCCGTGCAGGCCGATATCGGCGAGATGATGCAGCCCGCAGGAATTATGGCAGCCCGACACCGACAGCCGCGCCGGGGCGCCGTCGTCGAGCCCGGCGGCGAGCCGGGCGGCGAGGCCGGGGGCGTTGGTGATGCCGATCCGGCAGGTGCTGGTGCCGGGGCAACTGATCAGCGACGCCTCGCGTCCGACGCTCGCCGGCCCCTTCAGCCCGATCGCCGCCAGGGCATCGTCGAGCCCGTCGAGCGAGTCGGCGCCGAGGCCGAGCAGCACCAGATCCTGGCCGCGGGTCAGGCGGATCTCGCTCACCCCACGGGCCAGCGCCACGGCGTGCAGTCCGTCGAGCTGGTCGGCCGACAGCCGGCCGAACGGCACCGGCACGATCGCGGCGGTGCTGCCGTCATTGGCGGCGATCAGCCCGTCCGGGGCGAGCGGCCCCTCGGCCGGGGCGGGATGGTGCCAGTCGAGCGGCGGCCATGGCCGCTGGGCCAGACCGCGCAGGCTGGCCAGTTCGGTGGCGAAGGCGGCGCGGAAGGCGTCGGCGCCGATCCGGCGGATGGTCGATTTCAGCCGGGCGCGGGCGCGGTCGGTGCGGTCGGACTGGGCGACATGGACCCGCAGCAGCGCCTCCAGCACCGCCGGCAGGTCCGCCTCGCGGGCGAAATCGATCAACTCGATCGCCGCCGCCGGCTGGCTGCCCAGCCCGCCGCCGGCGACGACGCGGAAACCGTTCTCGCCGTCGCGCTCGGTCGCGATCAGGCCGAGATCATGGACCCGCGCCGCGCCGCAATCCTCGGTGCAGCCCGACACCGCCAGCTTGATCTTGCGCGGCATCGCCTGGACCAGCGGCCGGCGCAGCCACAGCCCGGCCAGACGCCGCGCCACCGCGCCGGCATCGACCCGCTGGCGCGGGCAGGCCCCGGCCAGGGCGCAGGCATTGACGTTGCGCACGGTGTTGCCGCCGGCCTCGCGCGAGGTCAGCCCGGCCGAAGCCAGCCGCTCCAGCGCTTCCGGGGTGCGGTCGAGCGGGATGTGGTAGAGTTGAAGGTCCTGCCGGGTGGTGAGGTGGGCGATCTCCTGGGCGAGATCGCGGGTCAGCGCGGCCAGCGCCGGCAGCGCCGCCACCGGCAGCACCCCGCCCGGCAGTTTGATCCGCAGCATCTGGCGCCCCGGCTGGCGCTGGCCGTAGACGCCGTGGCGCAGCCGGAAGGCGGTCCAGCGGGTCTCGTCCCACGCCCCGGCGCGGTAGCGCTCGAGGCCGGCGCGGTATTCGCCGACGTCCTCGGCGCGCGCCAGGGGCTCGATCCGGTTGAACGTGGGGGGAGAGATTTCGGTCATCGCCAGGCCCTTTCCTGTCCGCCCCGGCGGTCCGGGGGGCTGTTCAGGATTGAGGCAATAGCCGGTCCGGGCCGCCCACGTCAATCTGTTTGTGTATTATCGAACATAATAACACAAAAATAATTGTTGTTTCTCGCCGGGGCGGCCGGGGTCAGGCGGCCCCGGCGAACACCCGCGCCCGGCGCAGGGTGACCCCCACCGCGGCGCCGCGGGCGAGGCCGAGCAGGCCCTGCTGTTCGCGGCTCAGCTCGACCTCGAGCGGGATGTCGCCGGCGAGGCGCAGGTCGGCCCGCACCACCGGGCCGAGGATCGCCATCTGCTCGACCACCGCCTGGGGCAGGCCGGGCGAGGGCGGGCCGAGGGCGACGTCGTGGGGGCGGACGAAGGCGACCGCGTGGCCGTTGACCGGGCCGTCGCCGTTCAGTTCGGCGGCCAGCCGCACCCCGCCGACCTCGGCGATGCCGTCGCGCAGGTGGCAGGGCAGGGCGTTGACGTTGCCGAGGAAGCGGTAGACGAACGGGCTGGCCGGGCTGTCATAGATCGCCGCCGGGCTGCCGATCTGCTCGATCCGGCCCTGGTTCATCACCACCACCTCGTCGGCCACCTCCAGCGCCTCCTCCTGGTCGTGGGTGACGAACACCCCGGTCAGGCCGAGTTCGTCATGCAGCCGCCGCAGCCAGCGGCGCAGTTCCTTGCGCACCTGGGCGTCGAGCGCGCCGAACGGCTCGTCGAGCAGCAGCAGCCGGGGTTCGACCGCCAGGGCGCGGGCCAGCGCCACCCGCTGGCGCTGACCGCCCGACAATTGGTTGGGATAGCGCCCGGCCAGCCCCGACAATTGCACCAGATCGAGCAGTTCGGCGACGCGGCGGGCGATTTCGGCCTTGGCCGGCTTGTCGCGGCCGCGCCGCACCGTCAGGCCGAAGCCGATGTTGTCGGCGACGGTCATGTGGCGGAACAAAGCGTAATGCTGGAACACGAAGCCGACCCCCCGGTCGCGCGCCGCCAGCCGGGTTGCCTCGGTGCCGTCGAGCCAGACGCTGCCGGAATCCGGCGCATCGAGCCCGGCCAGGATCCGCAGCAGGGTGGTCTTGCCCGAGCCGGACGGGCCGAGCAGCGCCACCAGCTTGCCCGGCGCCACCCGCAGCGACACCGCATCGAGGGCGCGGAAGGCGCCGAACCATTTGCTGACCGCACGAAGCTCGATCACCGGCCGATGTCCTGGTCACAAGGCGAAGGCCCCCAGGCTGCGCCGTTTCGCCCGCGAGGAAAAGCCCCGATCGGGCCGCGCCCGCGTCCCGATCACTCCACAAACCCAGCGCACCGATGGGGTGACAGCCGGCGGCATCGGGGCTAGGCTGCGTCTTTCCCCCTCATACGGAGCCAGAAATCATGTCCGGACGCATCGACGCCCGCCTCGCCGAGTTGGGGCTGATCCTGCCCACCCCGGCGGTCGCGGTGGCCAATTATCTGCCGTTCGTGGTCAGCGGCCCGCTGCTGTTCGTCTCCGGCCAGTTGCCGTTCGCCGACGGCACGGTGGCGGTGACCGGGCGGCTGGGCGAAGGCGTGTCGATCGAGGACGGCCAGCGGGCGGCGCGGCTGTGCGCGATCAACCTGCTCGCCCAGGCCCGGATCGCCGCCGGCGGCGATCTCGACCGCGTCACCCGGCTGGTGCGGCTGGGCGGCTTCGTCGCCTCGACCCCCGATTTCACCGGCCAGCCCCAGGTGCTGAACGGCGCCTCCGACCTGTTCGTCGCGGTGCTGGGCGAGGCCGGCCGCCATGCCCGCGCCGCCGTCGGCGTCGCCGCTTTGCCGCTGGGGGCGGCGGTCGAAATCGAGGCGGTGTTCGAGCTGGACTGAGCCCGATCCCGCCCCCGTCGCCCTCCCCGAACGGGTTGGCGGCGGCGCGGCCGGGCGATCGAGCGGAAATCCTGGGCAAAATTACCTCAAGTACACTTGCAACGCCCCTTTTCGATCCTCTAGGATCCCGGGCTGTCATCGATCCGCCACCCGCCAAAGCGGGGGGGACCGGACGGCGTTGCATGATCGGGAAACGCTCGCGCGCGTGCAGGGGCATGCGCCGCCCGCTGCGGGCAGGACCCAGGCTCGAACCGCCGGGATACGGGGGGTATGCCGCTCCCGGCAGGTCGGAGGGAGGAAGGGATGGATTACGAGCAGTATTTTGGCAAGCGGATCGCGGACCTGAAGGCGGACGGTCGCTATCGCGTCTTCGCCGATCTCGAACGCATCTGCGGCCGGTTCCCGGTGGCGCTCAATCACCGCGACGGCAAGACCCGCGAAGTGGTGGTGTGGTGTTCGAACGACTATCTCGGCATGGGCCAGCGCCCCGAGGTGCTCGCCGCCGCCCATGAGGCGATCGACCGCTGCGGCGCCGGCGCCGGCGGCACCCGCAACATTTCGGGCACCAACCACTACCATGTGCTGCTCGAGCGGGAACTGGCCGCGTTCAACGCCAAGGAAGCGGCGCTGCTGTTCACCTCGGGTTACGTCGCCAACCAGACCACCCTGTCGACCCTGGGCGCCACCCTGCCCGGCTGCATCATCTTCTCCGACGCCCTCAACCACAATTCGATGATCGAGGGCATCCGTCACGGCCGGTCGCACAAGCACATCTTCAAGCACAACGACCCGGCCGACCTCGACCGCCTGCTGGCGGCGGCGCCGAAGGATGCCCCCAAGGTGGTGGCGTTCGAATCGGTCTATTCGATGGACGGCGACATCGCCCCGATCGCCGAGCTGTGCGACGTGGCCGAAAAGCACAACGCGATGACCTATCTCGACGAGGTCCACGCCGTCGGCATGTACGGCGCCGAGGGCTCGGGCGTGGCCGAGCGCGACGGGGTGCGCGACCGCATCACCATCATCCAGGGCACCCTGGCCAAGGCGATCGGCGTGGTCGGTGGCTACATCGCCGCCAGCCAGGCCTGCGTCGACTACATCCGCAGCTTCGGCCCCGGCTTCATCTTCTCCTCGTCGATGCCGCCGGCCACCGCCGCCGCCTGCCAGGCCTCGATCCAGTACCTGCGCCACCACCCCGAACTGCGGGTCAAGCACCAGGAACGGGCCGCCACCTGCAAGCGTCGCCTGTCCGAGCGCGGCATTCCGGTGCTGCCGTCGGTCAGCCACATCGTCCCGGTGATGGTCGGCAATGCCAGCCTGTGCAAGCAGGCCAGCGACATGCTGCTCGACGAGTACGACATCTACGTCCAGCCGATCAATTACCCGACCGTCCCGGTCGGCACCGAGCGGCTGCGCATCACCCCCACCCCGCTGCATGACGACGCCCAGATGGATCATCTGGTCGAGTCCTTCTGCGCGGTGTGGGACCGGCTCGGCATTCCGAAGGCCGGCGAGCAGGCCAAGGCCGCCGAATAAACCCGGCGGACCGCGACGAACCGACGGCGGGGGAGCGATCCCCCGTCGTTTTGTCATGGCGACACGGCCAACAGGCTGCACGGGCTCCGCCCGTGGGCCCGCCGGGGCGATGCCCCGGCCCCCCTTGTTTTTCATCAAAAAAGGCCGGGCTGCGTCAGGCAGCCCGGCCTCTTG
>JBDLVO010000183.1:0-2627 GCA_039804805.1 Pseudomonadota bacterium | reverse complement strand
GCGCCACAAGGCGCGCGGCCCCTTGGGCCGAACCAAGCTGCGATGAGTTCCCCTCACCGCAGCTTGGTATTCAGGTCAGCTTGATCTCCTGCATCCGCTTGATGTTGAAGTACAGCGGATTGTTGAGCGGGTCGGTCAGGCGGCCGTCATGGATGGCAGCGGCGAGGCCCTGCACCGCCTCCTCGATGGTGTGGGTCAGCTCGAAGCCGATCTCGTCGCGGATCCGCTTGCCCGACACCCGGTAGGAACGGGGATCGTTGGTCGGTTGCAGGTCGATCAGCACATGCGGCCCGATCGCCTTGCGCACCAGCCCGGCCAGTTCGGCGATCGAGAAATTGGTGTCGCCGGCATTCCAGATCTTGCCGTCGATCCGCTCGGCCGGCTGGCGCAGCAGATGGAGATAGACCGCGCACATGTCGTCGATATGGATGTTGGGGCGCTTCTGCGGCCCGCCGGTGACGCGGATCCGGCCGTTATTGACCGCCTGGTTGGTGAAGATGTTGACCACCAGATCGAGCCGCTGGCGCGGGGCGTAGCCGCAGACGGTCGAGGGCCGGATCACGCAGACGGCGAAGCCCGGCGCGCGCTCCTCCAGCAGCACCTGCTCGCACAGCGCCTTGAAGCGGGAATAATCGGTCAGCGGTTCGAGCGGCAGATCCTCGGTGACGTCCTCCTCCTCCTTGACGCCGTAGACCGACGAGGAGGAGGCGTAGATGAAGCGCGACACCCCGGCCGCCTTCGCCGCCCGCACCAGCGGACGGAAGGCGTCGTAATTGATCGAGCGGCCGAGGGTCGGGTCGAGGTCGTAGCTCGGATCGTTGGAGATGCAGGCGAGGTGGATCACCTGATCGACCCCCTCCAGGCTCTGGCGCACCGTCTCGGCGTTGCGCAGGTCGCCCTTGATCTGGCGCAGGCGGGGATGGTCGTTGCAGGCGGGAAACACCTGCTTCCCCTCGCCGTACAGATAGAGGTCGAGCACGGTGACGGCATAGCCCTCGGCCAGCAGTTTCGGCACCAGCGCCGACCCGACATAGCCGGCCCCGCCGGTGACGAGAACATGTCCTTGGCTCATTTCCCTGCTTCTCCTTGCATGTATCGGGGCATCGATCGGGACGGATCCGGGGCCGCTCAGGGGGCGGGACGGTCCTGGCCCAGAAAACGGAACCAGTCGCGGGTGGCGTCCTCGATCCTGTCCACCGTCCAGACCGGCGCCTCGCGCCAGTAATCGATCGAGTCGAGCATCGCCGTCACCCCCTGTTCCAGCGATACCCGGGCCTGCCAGCCCAGCCGGGCGCGGATGCGGCTGGTGTCGGCGAAGGTGCAGTCCGGCTCGCCCGGGCGTTTCGGGATGTACACCACCGGCCCGCCCAGCAATTCGACCAGCCGGTTGACGCTATAGGTGTGGCCCGAGCCGACATTGAGACTCTCGCCGACCACGTCGCTGGCGGCGGCGGTGACGAAGGCGTCGGCGACGTCGGTGACGAAGGTGAAGTCGCGGGTCTGCTCGCCGTCGCCGACCACGGTGAAGGGATGGCCGGCCAGCTTCTGGGCCAGGAACACCCCGAACACCGCGCCATAGGTGCCCGAGGTGCGCGAACGCGGGCCATAGACGTTGAACAGCCGCAGCGCCATCGCCGGCAATTGATAGGTGGCGGCCCAGTGCAGCACGATCTCCTCGCCCAGCCGCTTGGTCAGGGCATAGGGATACATCGGCCGCATCGGCGCGGTTTCCGGGGTGGGGTAGAGGTCGGGAATGCCGTAGCAGGACGAGGAGGCGGCGTAGAGGAAGCGCTTGACCCCGGCGGCGCGGGCCGCCTCCAGCACCGCCATGGTGCCGTCGACGTTGGCGCGGTGATAGGGCCACGGCTGCTGGATCGAGGGGACGATGTCGGCCAGGGCGGCGAGATGGAACACCCAGTCGATCCCGGCGAACAGCGGGGCGATGGCCGGGTCGTTGATGTCGGCGACATGGACCGCCAGCGCCGCCGGCTGGCCGAGATGGGCGAGGTTTTCGAGCCGCCCGGTCGAACAATTGTCGATCACCGTCACCTGATGCCCGTCGGCCAGCAGACGATCGACCAGATGGCTGCCGATGAACCCGGCTCCCCCCGTCACCAATGCTTTCATGTCGTCGATTCCTGTTGCGAGGGCGCCCGGCCCGGCGGGAGGCTCACGGCTCCGCCCCGGTCGGCGCCGCGAAGTCCCGTTCCGCCTGGCGCAGGCTGGCCGGCGTGCCGATGTCGCGGTGATAGTCCCGGTTGGCGAAGGTCTGGATCCGGCCGAGAAAGGCGGGAATGATCTGGGTGCTGAGATCGACCTCGGGGGTGCCGAGCGCGGCGATCGCCTCCAGCACCTCGGGGTCGAAGATGTAGACCGCGCCGTTGGCCTCGCGGCCCGGCGGTGCGGCGACCTTCTCGTGGAAGGCGGTGACGATACCGCCGGCGTCCTGCTCGACGATGCCGCAACTGGCGGGATCGTCGGTCTCGAAGGTCATCATGGTGATCGCCACCCCGGGCGGGCGGCGGCGATGGCGTTCGCGGAAGGCGGCGAGGTCGAACCGGCTGAGATTGTCGGCATGGGCCACCAGGAACGGGGCGTCGGCGAACTGCGCCCGCTGGCGCAGCAGG
>JBDLVO010000182.1:0-4193 GCA_039804805.1 Pseudomonadota bacterium | reverse complement strand
GCATGGGCCTGAGGCAAGGATGGAACAAGGCGGCATCGGCCTTGCTGGCGGTGGCGCTGCTGGCCGGCTGCGGCCCGACCCGGGTGACCTCGCCCGAGGCGACCGGGTTCCGCCTGATCGGCGAGCCGCTGCCGGCCTACCGGATCGGGCCGGGCGACACCCTGGCGGTGGTGCTGCCCTACAATCCGGAACTCAATTTCGAGGCCCAGGTCGGACCGGACGGCCGCTTCACCCTGCCGGTGATCGGCGGCATCGACGTCGGCGGCCGCACCGTGGCCGAGATCGAGGCGGCGATCGACCGCGTCCTGCTCGAACGCCGCATCGCCCGCGACGCCCAGCCTTCGGTCAGCGTCCGCCATTACGCCCCGGTGATCTATGTCGGCGGCGAGGTCAAGAATCCCGGCGCGGTGCCGCTGCGCGACCGGATGGACCCGCTCCAGGCGGTCAGCGTCGCCGGCGGCATCCTCGAAACCGGGCGCGGCGACGAGGTGGTGCTGATCCGGCCCGGCCCCGACGGACGGCCGCTGGTGCGGCTGGTCAATCTCGAAGCCCTGGTCGACAAGGGCGACCGCACCCAGGCGGTGGCGCTGGAGGCGCAGGACACCGTGTTCGTGCCCAAATCCTCGATCGCCGAACTCGACCAGTGGATTGACCAGTACATCAACAAGACCATCCCGTTCAACCGGGGGGTCAGCTACACCATCAACAAGAACATGGGCACCTCGGGCCAATGAGGCCGGCGCCCGACCCGGCCGATGGCGCGGCGACGGCGCCGGTCCGGCTGCGGGCCGGACGGATGGCGGTGCTGCTGCTGCTGCTGCCGCTGTTCGGCCAGTTCTTCCATTACATGAAGGGTCTGCCGCTGCTGTGGAGCCTGTCGAAGGCCTTTCCGCTGCTGTCGCTGCCGCTGGTGATCTTCCTGCGGACGGAAACCCGTCTGCCGATGAGCCGGCAGGTGCTGTTCACCTTCCTGTGGCTGACGGTGGTGCCGAGCTTCGCCGCGATCTTCTACTTCAATCAGGATTTTTTCCTCGGCCTGACCGCCCAGGTCAAGCTGCTGCCGATGCTGTATTTCTTCTCGTTCCTCGGCCTGCTGCTGAAGCTGCGGCCGACGCTGGCGGAACTGGAGGCCGCCTTCCTGCGCTGCGGGGTGGCGATTCTGGTGCTGCTGGTGCTGCTGTGGGCGCTGGTGCCGCATTCCTGGTACAGCGGCCAGTACGCCTTCGGCTCGTCGCCGCTGTTCTCGATCGACAGCCGGGGCGAGCGGATCCGCATGCCGATGTTCTTCGCCATCGTCGCCACCCTTTATTGGTACCGCCGCTTCCTGGCCGGCGGCGGAGGGCGCTGGCTGGTCGGGATCGCCGCCGGCTTCCTGCTGACCCTGCTGGTGGTCAAGACCCGGGCGATGGTGGTGGGAATGGCCGGGGTGTTCGCGATCAACGCGCTGACCCATGCCAGCCCGCGCCAGCGGCTCGGCCTGCTGCTGCTGGTGCCGGTTGCGCTGGGCGGGCTGTTCTCGTTCGGCTATCTCGGCACGATGTTCAGCACCGAATCGAGCACCGGCTTCGACGTGCGCTGGAAGACCATCGTCAAGGCGGTGTCGTTCCTCGGCCTCGATCCGGTGCGCTGGACCTTCGGGGTCGGCACCATCAGCCCGGTCAGCTCGGACAGCCTGTTCGCCTATTTCGACCATTTCTTCTTCCTGGCCGACATCACCTGGCTCGGCATCCTGTTCGAATACGGGCTGATCGGGGCGGGGCTTTTGGTGCTGTACGAGCTGCGCGGGCTGCTGTTCTACCGCCAGCTCCGCCGGGTCGATGACAGCCCCTTCCTCGCCAGCCTGTTCGACTACATCGTCTATGTGCTGCTGATCTCGAACCTCTACCCGCCCACCCTGTCCCCGGGCGAGACCGCGCTGATCCTGGCGATCTTCGCCTATGTCTGGCGCCTGCACCTCGAGGACCAAGCCCGCGCCGACTGGGAGGCCCCCCCGCGATGAAGCCCGTCCCGACCGCCCTGCTGCTGACCGCCCTGCTGCTGAGTGGAAACGCCGTCCCGGCCGCCGCCGCCGGGCCCGCCCCGGTCGACCTCGCGGTCGAGGCCGGGGCCGGCGGCCGGCCGATCAGCCCGCTGATCTACGGGGTCGGCTTCGCCCCCACCGCCACCCTGCGCGACCTCAACCTGCCGCTCAACCGCTCGGGCGGCAACAGCGCCTCGCTGTACAATTGGCGGATCAACGCCCGCAATGCCGGCAAGGACTGGTTCTTCGAGAGTCTGCCCTGTTCCGACGACATCTTCGACCAGCATGGCGAGGGCTTCCTTGCCCTGACCCGGGCCGGCGGCGCCGAGCCGATGCTGACGATTCCGATGATCGGCTGGGTGGCGCGGCTGGACCAGGGGCGCAAGCCGCTGGCGAGCTTTTCGATCGGCAAATACGGCCTGCAACAGGAGACCGACCTCGACGGCTTCGCCAGCGCCGGCAACGGCCTGACCCTCGACGGCACCCCGATCCGCGACAACGACCCGACCGACGCCGCCGAGCCGTCCGGCCCCGAGGATCAGGCCGAATGGGTGCGCCGGATCGTCGGCACGGGCGGCCCCGCCGCCCAAGGCGGGCTGCGTTACTACATCATGGACAACGAGCCGAGCTTCTGGCACGGCATCCATCGCGACGTCCATCCCGAGGGCGCCCATGCCCGCGAGGTGGCCGACAAGGTCAAGACCTACGCGGCGATGGTCAAGGCGATCGACCCCGGCGCCCAGGTGGTGGCGCCGGAGGAATGGGGCTGGGGCGGCTATCTCCACAGCGGCTTCGACCAGCAATACGCCGACAGCCACGGCTTCGACCACGCCCCCGACCGGACCAGCCAGACCGGCGGGATGGATTACCTGCCCTGGCTGCTGAAGGAATGGAAGGCGGCCGGCCACCCGGTCGACATGGTCAGCGTCCATTACTACCCGCAGGGCGGCGAATATCGCGAACACGGCGACGACCTGTCGCGCGAGATGCAGCTCCGGCGCAACCGCTCGACCCGCGACCTGTGGGACTGGGGCTACCGCAACCCGACCTGGATCAACGACACGGTGGCGCTGATTCCCCGGCTGCGCCGCTGGGTGGATACCTACTACCACCCGGGCACCCCGATCGCCCTGACCGAATATAATTGGGGCGCCGAGGACTCGATGAACGGCGCCACCGCCCAGGCCGACCTGCTCGGCATCTTCGGCCGCGAGGGGCTCGACCTCGCCGCGCGCTGGGCCGCGCCCGCCCCCGGCAGCCCGACCTACCTTGCCTTCAAGCTCTATCGCAATTACGACGGCCACCGTTCGACCTTCGGCGAACGCAGCCTGCCGGTGCGCGGCGCCGACCCCGACGACGTCGCCGGCTTCGCCGCCCGGCGCGACAGCGACGGCGCCCTGACCGTGATCGCGATCAACAAACGGCTCGACGCCCCCGCCCCGCTGCGGCTGAGTGTGACCGGCTTCGCCGCCACCGGCGCGGTCGAGACCTACCGCCTCGCCGCCGGCCGGCTGGAGGCGCTGCCGCCCGCCCGCTATCGCGACGCCGCCCTGGCCGCCGACCTGCCGGCCCAGAGCGTCACCCTGTTCGTCTTCCACGGAGCCGCCCCGTGAAACGCGCGGGCTCTGCCCGCGACCCCGCCGGGGCGATGCCCCGGACCCCCTTCTTTTTCGGAAAAAGGGGGGAGGTCCGGAGGCGCCAGCCTCCGGGCGGGGCCGGGGCGCCAGCCCCGCGCGGCCTGCTGCGGGCGGCGGTGCCGGCCCTGGCCTCGCGCCTGCTCGACCTGCCCAGCCGCTACGGCTTCCATCTGCTGGTGGCGGCCGGGCTGGGGATGGTCGCGGCCGGCGACTTCTACATCGTGTTCAGCCTGATGGTGGCGCTGGCCGGGCTGGGCCGGCTGGGGCTCGACCGCGCCCTGACCCGCGAGGTGGCGATCGCGCTGGCGGCGGAGCGGCCCGGCCAGGCCCGCCGGCTGGTCGGCCGCGCCCTGGGGCTGGTCGGCCTGCTGTCGGGCGGCCTGACCCTGGCGCTGGCGCTGGCGGCCGAGCCGCTGGCCCGCCTCGTGCTGCACCGGCCCGAGCTGGCCGAACCGCTGGCGCTGGGGGCGCTGGCGATCCTGCCGCAGAACCTGTCCACCGTCGCCGCCGGGGGGCTGGCCGGGCTGCGCCGGATC
>JBDLVO010000181.1:0-8535 GCA_039804805.1 Pseudomonadota bacterium | reverse complement strand
GCAACGGACCCCGACCGAACCGCTGCCGCCCGAGGTGCTGATCGACACCGGCGAGCCGCAGGGGCCGCTCTATCAGCCGCCCGGCACCCGCGAGGACGCGGTGCCGCAATGGCTGGTGGTGGCCGGCGTCGCCGCCCAGTTGCTGTGGCTGGGCGCGCGCAAGGGCGGGCAGGCCGCGCTGGAGGTCGCCGCCCGCCACATCGAGCCGCATTTGCCCGAGGAACCGCCCACCGCCACCGACCTCGCCGTCAAGGCGCTGTCGTCGCTGCGCAAATGGTGGGGCAGCAAGATCGGTTGAGGCTGCCGCCCGCACCAACCCCTCCCTTTTTCATCGATGAAAAACAAGGGGGTCCGGGGCATCGCCCCGGCGGGTCGCGGGCAGAGCCCGCGCAACCTCACGCCGGTTCCCAGCCATTGGCGGCGAAGAAGGCCGCGATCAGTGCGTTCTGGCGCCGGCGCAGGGCGGGGTTGGTCAGCAGGCGGACGGTGCCGCCCTCCTGGATCCTCCCGTTGGCCCGCCAGCGCAGCGCCACCTCGTCGAACTGACCGGGCAGCGGGGTGGTGGCGTGGATTATCGTCACCGGTTCGCCATCGCAGCGGATTTCCCCGTCCTGTTCGCGCACCGCGCCGAGCAGGGCGCCCTGAACGTTCCAGATCCGGGGGGCGAGCTGACGCAGCCGGGCCGGATCGCGCCACGCGGCGACGTTGAAGGCGTTCTGTTCCCACAGGAAGCCCCTGGCATTGGCGTGGGCCATCCGGCGCCACTGTTCCAGCACCGCCCGGTCGCGGGCGAGGATCAGACCGGAATTGAGATAGCGCCGGGCCAGATCGACCCCGTACTGGAGCAGCAGATGCTGGAACGGGGCGCAATCGAGCCGGCGCTGGGCCGAGAAATGCAGCAGATCGCCGATCGTGCTGGCGCTGTCATGCGCCGCCGCCACGGTCTGGCCCGCCGCCGCCATTTCCGCCAGCAGGCTCTCGAATTCCGGCACCGGGTCGCGCGGCGGGAACATGTCGGCGTCGATCCAGATCAACCCGCCTTCGTCGGGGGTGAGGTAATCGACCAGCGCAGCCTTGCACCACCAGGCCTGTACCGCCGCGACCTCGGACCAGCGGCTTTGCCGCAATTGGCCGCGCCCGGCGCGGAAGGCGCGCTGGTCCGCCGTCAGGCCGAAATCGGCCACCATCAGCCGGTCGCGCCGGCCGAACCCGTCGAACGCCTGCAACAGCGGGATCATCTGGCCGAACACCGCCGCGTTGCCGCCGGTCAGGATCGGGATCGCGGCGGGGTCGGCGGCGGGGTGGGGCGCGGCGGCGAGCGAGGCGGGGACGGCGGGGGCGGCGGGGGCGAACCCGGCCAGCACCCCGCCGATCCATTCCCAGTCGCCCGCCTGACCGGGCGCCAGCGCGGCGGCGGCGCGGAAGGCCTCGGCCGCCTCGGCCGGCCGGCCCAGCGCGGTCAGCACTTCGCCCAGTTCGGCCAGGGTCTGGCCGCCCCCGGCGCCCCGGGCGATGGCGGCAAGGTAGCAGGGCAACGCCTCGGCCGGCCGGTCGGCGCGGCGTAGCGCCTGGCCCTGGCGCAGCACGGGCGTGCCCTGGTCGGGCCGGGCGGCGGCGGCGCGGCGGAAGCATTCGGCGGCGCCGTCGAATTCCTCCAGCACGAACAGGGCGTCGCCCATCGTCGTCAGCGCCTGGACATCGTCGGGGCGCTGTTCCAGCACCCGCACCAGCAGGTCCATCGCCGGGTCGAATTCCTCCCGCCGGCACAGCAGCACCGCCATCAGATTGAGGGCGTCGCCATCGTCGGGATGGTCGGACAGGATCAGGGCGCAGGCGGATTCGGCCGCCTCGACCCGGCCGGCGGCCAGATCGGCGATGGCGGCGGCCAGGGCGCGGTCACGGTCCATCGCCGTTCACCCTCCGGCCAGGGCGTCGAACAGCCGCACCCCGAAGCCGGTGGTGCCTTCCGGGCAGAGCGGATCCTCGTCGTCGGCGAATTCCTTGCCGGCCATGTCGATATGCGCCCAGGCCACCCGCTCGGGGACGAAATGCCACAGGAAGCGGGCGGCGTCGTCATTGTCGGGGACGTCGTCCCAGGCGCAGTGGCGCAGATCGGCGATCGCCGATTTGAGGTCCTCGTCGCAGGATGCGGTGATCGGCAGCCGCCACAGCGGTTCGGCCTCGCGCCGCCCGAGCTTCAGCAGCCGCCGCGCCAGCCGGTCGTCATTGGCGTAGAGCCCGGCATGGAAATCGCCCAGCACCTCCTCGACCGTGCCGGTCAGGGTGGCGATGTCGATCATCGCGCGCGGGGCGAAGCGGCGGGCGGCATAGGCCAGGGCGTCGGCCAGCACCAGCCGGCCCTCGGCGTCGGTGTCGATCACCTCGACGGTCAGGCCGGCGGCCGAATTCCATACGTCGCCCGGGCGCTGGGCCCGGCCCGACGGCATGTTCTCGGCCAGGGCCAGCACGCCGACGACATGGGCGGCGGCGCGTCGCCCGGCCACCGCCCTGAGCGCCCCCAGCACGGCGGCGGCGCCGGCCATGTCGGCCTTCATCGCGTCCATCTCGTCGTCGTCGGCCTTGATCGACAGGCCGCCGGAATCGAAGGTGATGCCCTTGCCGACCAGCACCAGCGGTGGCTCGTCGGCCCCGGCCCAGCGCAGCAGCGCCAGCCGGGGCGGCCGCGCGCTGCCGCGCCCGACCGCCAGCAGCAGATTGAGCCCGGCCTCGGCCAGCGCCGCCGCGTCGAGCACTTCGACCTCGATTCCCAATGCCTGCAATCTCTGGGCGTGAAGGGCGAATTCCTCGGGACCCAGCAGGTTGCCCGGCTCGTTGGTCAGGTCGCGGGCGAGGAACACCCCCTCGGCCACCGCCTGCCGCGCCGCGAACAGCCGCGCCGCCGCGTCGGGATCGTCGGTGGTGATCGTCACCGCCGTCAGCACCGGCTCGCGGTCGTCCTCGTCGTCGGGATCGCGCCGGGTGCGGTAGGTGCGCGGCGGGCGATAGCCCTTCAGCACCAGCCCGTAGCCCAGTTCGGCCGCCGCCGCCGCCGGCAGGTCGAGGCAGGCGGTGGCGGTGGTCGCGCCGGATTGGTCGAGCGCGTCGAGCAGGGCGCCGCCGGCCTCGCGCCAGTCGCGGTCCTTGGGCCGCCGGCCGCCGAGGCCGAGCACCACCAGCGCGTCGAGCCCGCCCGACGCCAGACGGAACAGTTCGGCCTCGCCGCTATCGCCGTCGAAGCCGGCGGCCTTGAGGGCGCGGACCAGCCGGCCGTCCCGGTCGAGGGCGGCCAGCGCCGGACCCGGCCGCCGGCGGCGCCGGCAGCCGAGAACGACGGTGCCGGCGGGCAGGGCGGCGGCCGGGGGGGCGAAAGCGAGCCGGATCACCCGCCTACTTGCTCCCCTTGTCCTCGTAATGATCGGCGACCAGCCGGTCGAGCAGGGCGACGCCGAAGCCGGTGGCGCCCTTCGGGCCGGTGGCGGTGTCCTTCTTGCTCCAGGCGGTGCCGGCGATGTCGAGATGGGCCCAGGCCACCTCGTTGGTGAAGCGCTTGAGGAACTGGGCGGCGGTGATCGAGCCGCCCTCGCGTCCGCCGACATTCTTCATGTCGGCGATGTCCGACTTGATCTGCTTGTCGTAGGCCTCGCCCAGCGGCAGCCGCCACAGCGGCTCGCCCACCGCCTTGCCGGCGGCGGTCAGGCGCTCGGCCAGCCGGTCGTCGCTGGCGAACAGCCCGGCATATTCATGGCCGAGCGAAATGACGATCGCCCCGGTCAGGGTGGCGAGATCGACCATGAATTTCGGCTTGAAGCGGTCCTGGGTGTACCACAGCGCGTCGGCGAGGACGAGACGGCCCTCGGCGTCGGTGTTGATCACCTCGATGGTCTGGCCCGACATCGAGGTCACCACGTCGCCGGGGCGCTGGGCGCTGCCCGACGGCATGTTCTCGACCAGCCCGACCACGCCGACGGCGTTGACCCGGGCCTTGCGGGCGGCGAGGGCGCGCAGGGTGCCGATCACGGTGGCGGCCCCGGCCATGTCTCCCTTCATCTCCTCCATCCCGGCGGCCGGCTTGATCGAGATCCCGCCGGAATCGAAGGTGACGCCCTTGCCGATGAAGGCGACCGGGGCGGCCTTGGGGTCGGCCGCGCCCTGCCAGCGCATCACCACCAGCCGGGATTCGTGCTCCGAGCCCTGGCCGACCCCGAGCAGCGCCCCCATGCCGAGCTTGCGCATCGCCTTCTCGTCGAGCACCTCGACCTCGACCCCCAGCGGGGCCAGGGTCTTGGCCTGCTCGGTCAGGGTCTCGGGGGTGATGACGTTGGCGGGCTCGGTGACCAGATCGCGGGCGAAGTCGATCGCCTCGGCCACCGCCTCCAGCCGGGCATAGGCGGTCTTGGCCTCGGCCGGCGGCTCGACCTGGAAGCTCAGCTTCTTGAGGGTCGGCTTGTCTTCCTTCTTTTCCTTGGTGCGGTACTTGTCGAAGCGGTAGGCGCGGCGGCGGGCGCCATAGGCGGCGTGGGCGGCGATCTCGGCGGTGTCGAGGGCGACGCCCGGCACGGTTTCGACGATCACGGCGGCCTCGGCGTCGCCCGCGCTCAGCAGCGCGGCGACGGCGTTGCCGCCCAGCGCCTGGGCGGCCAGCGCGTCGAAGGATTTGGCCTTGCCGATGCCGACCAGCAGCAGCCGCGACACCTCGAGCCCGGCGGGGGCGAGCAGGGTCAGCGTCTGGGTCGCCTTGCCTTCGAACCGGCCGGCGGCGATGGCGCGGGTGAGGCCGCCCTGGGTCGCGGCGTCGAGCGCCTGGGCGGCCGGCGGGAGCTGCCCGCCCTCGGCGACGGCGACGACCAGCGCGCCGGCAGTGGGGTGCGACGGCTTGGAAAAGGCGATCTTCATGGATTTCCTCGCGGGGGAAAGGACTTGGAAGAATTCGGTTCCCTCACTTTAGCCCGGACGCGCTCCGCTGTCACGATGGCCGCGGCGGGAGGGAGGGGCGCGCGCAGGGCGTTGGCCTTGCCCCGGGGGTCGGGCATACTCGACCGACAGGCAGGTGCGCAGGGAGGATCGCCCGATGACCACCGAGGTAGCCACTTTTCTCGCCCACGCCCTGGCGATGGAGAACGAGGCGGCCGACCGTTATGACGAACTGGCCGATACGATGGAGGTCCACAACAACCCGGCGGTGGCCGAACTGTTCCGCCAGATGGCGGCCTTTTCCCGCCGTCACGCCGAATCGGTGGCCGAGCGCGCCGCCCGTCACGATCTGCCGGCGCTGAAATCCTGGCAATATCGCTGGAACAGCTTCGAGCCGCCCGAGGTCGGGGCGATCGAGGGCACCCATTACCGCATGACCCCTCATCACGCGCTGTCCTTCGCCCTCGACAACGAACGGCGCGGCCGCGATTTCTACGCGGCACGGTCCAAGGACGGCGCCACCGGCGAGTTGCGCCGCCTTGCCGCCGAGATGGCCGAGGAGGAATCCGCCCACGTCGCCGAACTCGAACGCTGGCTGGAACGGGTGCCGCCGCCCGATGGCGACTGGGACCAGGACGACGACGAGGCGATCGTCGCCGACTGAGCGGCGCGATCTCCGCCCGGGGTCAGGGCGCGGGCTGTCCGTCGATCGTCACGCCGACGCGGCGGGTCACCGACGGCTCGCCCAGCCAGACCCGCCAATGTTTGAGGTCGAGCCGCGCCGGCCCGGCGGCATCGACCCGATAGCGGAAGATCACCGCGCCGGCCGCGCCAGGCGGGCCGGACGCGGGTTCGTGGCTGACGCCGAGCGGGGTGAGCGGGGTGGGACCGGCGGCCCAGCTGTAGCCGGTGCCGGGGCGTTCGGCCAGACGCAGTTCGATCACGGTGCCGACCGGGACGGTCAGGCTGCGGCCGTCATCGCCTTCGCCCAGACGCAACGGCGCCGGGGCGGCGGCGCAGCCGGCGGCGAGCAGGGCGACCAGCACGCCGAAGGCCGCCCGCCGCGTCACCCGAGCGGGACTTCGCCGATATAGATGCCGAGGCCGCGCGCGGTCTGGGCCAGCGGGCCGTAGGGGTCGACCGCGCGGGTAACGCCGGCGACGTCGCTGAGCGGCACGTCGCTGACCTGGCCGTGCTGCCACGCCACCACCCGGCCGAGCTTGCCGGCGGCGATCAGATCGACGGCATGGACGCCGAAGGCCGAGGCGACGACGCGGTCGCGCATCGACGGCATGCCGCCGCGCTGGACGTGGCCCAGCACGGTGACGCGGGTTTCGGCCTGGACCAGATCGGCCAGCTTGGCGGCGAGGTAATGGCCGATGCCGCCATAGCGCACCTCGCCCCCGGCCTGGATGGTCGAGACCTGCTCGCCGGATTCGGTCTTGCAGCCCTCGGCCACCACCAGCAAAGCGTGGTTGCGGCCCTCGGCGCGGACCGCGGCGATCTTGGCGGCGATGCCGTCGAGGCTGTAGGGGATCTCGGGGATCAGGATCACGTCGGCGCCGCCGGCGACGCCGGCATTGATGGCGATGTGGCCGACATCGCGCCCCATCACCTCGAGGATCATCACCCGGTGGTGGCTGGCGGCGGTGGGGGCGAGGCGGTCGATCGCCTCGCCGGCGACGTCGAGCGCGGTGGGGAAACCGATGGCGTAGTCGGTCTGGGCGACGTCGTTGTCGATCGTCTTGGGGATGCCGACCATCGGGATCCCGCCCAGCCGACACAACTGGTTGAGGATCTTCATCGAGCCGTCGCCGCCGATCACCACCAGCGCCTCGATCCCCAGTTCGCGGTAGCCCTCGACGAACTCGGCCGAGCGGTCGCGGAAGCTGCCATCGGGCATCGGGTAGTGGAACGGGTCGCCCTTGTTGACGGTGCCGAGGATGGTGCCGCCGAGCCGCAGCATGTCGCCGGTGACCAGCGACAAGTCGAATTCGACGTAATTGAGCGGACGAGTCATCAGGCCCATGCTGCCGTCGCGGATGCCGAACACCCGCCAGCCATAGGTCCTGATCGCGCGATGCACCACCGCCCGCAACGCCGCATTGAGGCCGGCGCAATCGCCGCCGCTGGTGAGAATCCCGATCCGCTTGACCGCCATTTACGTCCGCCCCCTCGAGAACCGACCTTACCCATACCGTTTTCGGGCGCGTTCTGCTACCCTCGCCGACGCGATTCTTGTCCCTGAGGCGGAAAGGGAAGCACGCGGCGCCACCGGGGCGGCACATGACGGTGCCCCCGGACGGGTGCCCCGTTTTCCCTGCCTTGGCGGCCGGAGTCTGCGCAATTTTTGGTTAAGCTGGCTTTAACGGTGTCATCCGCCCATGAGTGACGACGATCTCGACGACGTGCGACAGCGGCTTGCCGACCTCAAGACCGAACACCGCCAACTTGACGACCTGATTGCCGGCGCGCCGCGGATGATGCCGTTCGACCAGCTCCGCCTGCAACGGCTGAAGAAGCGCAAGTTGGCCCTCAAGGACGAGATCTGTGGGTTGGAAAACCTGCTGATCCCCGACATCATCGCCTGATCATGACCCTGCGACCGGTTCATCTCTGTCTCGGCAGCAATCTCGGCGACCGCGCCGCCAATCTGCGGGCGGCGCTGGCGGCGCTGGCCGAGTGCGTCCACCTCACCGCCCTGTCCTCGGTGTGGGAGACCGCGCCGCTGCATGTGCTCGACCAGCCCGCCTTCCTCAATCTGGTGCTGGCGGGCGAGACCGGGCTCGACGGCCATCCGCTGCTGGCCCGGCTGAAGCGGATCGAACACGACCTCGGCCGGGTTGCCTCGCTGCGCTACGGGCCGCGCCTGATCGACATCGACATCCTGTGTCTCGGCGAGGTGGTGCGCGAGGATCCGGTGCTGACCCTGCCGCATCCCCGGCTGGCCGAGCGCCGCTTCGTCCTCGCCCCGCTGGCCGAGATCGCGCCCGCTCTGGTGCCGCCCGGCCTCGGCCGTGACGTCGCCGCCCTGCTCGCCGCCCTGGGCGAGGCGGGCGGCGCGGTCCGCCGCCTCGGGCCGCTGGAATCGCTTGCGCCGGCTTCCGTCGCCGCGCTATGACCTCGCGTCCCGGCACTCCGGCCGGGGAAAGGGTCCCTACCGTGACGTTTCATTGTCCCGTCGAATCCCACGGCGCCACCACGGCGCAACGGCTGTACACCATCGTCGTGCGCGATCTGGTGTTGAAATTCTCGATCGGCATTCACCCCCACGAGCGGCTGGCGCCGCAGCGGGTGCGGATCAATGTCGAGATGGGTGTGCTCGAACAGGCCGGCCCGACCGATGACGACATTGCCAACGTGGTGTCCTACGAGGACGTGATCGACGGGATCCGCCGTCTCGCCGGCGAAGGCCACATCAATCTGGTTGAGACCCTGGCCGAGCAGATCGCCGCCCTCTGCCTTGAGGACGAGCGGGTCGAACGGGCCCGCATCCGGGTCGAGAAGCTCGACGTCTATGCCGAGGCCGCCTCGGTTGGGATCGAGATCGAACGCCACCGCTGCCCCTGAGCCGCTGACCTGACATGGGCGGGGGGCGTGGCGCGGCGGTCTGGACAGGCCGTC
>JBDLVO010000180.1:0-4987 GCA_039804805.1 Pseudomonadota bacterium | reverse complement strand
ACACCGCCGAGGCGCTGGGCAACCCGTCCGGCGGCGCGAAGCAGCGCGGGGTGGCGTTCGGCATGCTCCAGATCGACGTCGAAGCCGATCTGGAAAAGCTGGCGGGATGGCAGGGGGGCCTGTTCCATGCCAGCGCGATCAACACCCATGGCCGCCAGTTGAGCGCCAACTTCCTCAACAACTGGATCGCCTCGCGCGACATCGAAACCTCCCCGACCACCCGCCTGTTCGCCCTGTGGCTGCAACAGAGCTTCTTCGAGGACACGGTGTCGCTGCGCGCCGGCCAGGTGCCGATGCAGGAGGAATTCTTCAACTCGACCTATGCCGCCAACCTGATCGGCAGCCCGTTCGGATGGCCGGGATCCTTCGCCGCCAACATGCCGAGCGGCGGCGGCGGCTACCCGCTGGCCAATCTCGGCGCCCGGGTCAAGGTCAAGGCCACCGACAATCTGACCCTGCTCGGCGCGGTGTTCTCGGGCGATCCGGCCTCCGGCACCGGCGAGGGCGAGGACCCGACCCGTCACAACGCCAACGGCATCGACTTCACCTGGAACCAGCCGCCGGTGTGGTTCGGCGAAGCCCAGTACGGCTACAACCAGGGCAAGGATGCCTCCGGCCTGCCCGGCACCGTCAAGGTCGGCGGTTGGTACTATAACGGCGGCTTCAACGACTGGCGCTATGACGATAACGGCGATTATGTCGCGGTTTCCGGCGCCACCGGCCGCCGCCTGCATGGCAATTGGGCGGCCTATGCCATCCTCGACCAGATGCTGTGGCGCCGCCCCGGCAGCGAGGACGGTGGGCTCGGCTTCTTCCTGCGCGGTTCGCTGATGCCCGACGACCGCAACCGGATGCCCTATTACTTCGACACCGGCCTCGCCCTGAAGGGCACCTTCGAGGGCCGCGACAGCGACGTCGCCGCGCTCGGCTTCGCCTATGGCGCCGCCAGCCGCCGCCTCGCCAGCTTCGATTCCGACCAGACCGCGCTCGGCACCTATACCCCCCGCCAGGATTACGAGGCGATGCTGGAAGTCAGCTACCGCTATTCGGTGACCCCGTGGTGGACCCTGGTGCCGGATGCCCAGTACATCTTCCACCCCGGCGCCACCGCCACCGACGACACCGGCAAGGTGATGGACGACGCGGTGGTGGTCGGCCTGCGCACCGTGTTCACCCTGTAAAAAAGAAGAGGAGGTCCGGAGGCGCCGCCTCCGGGCGGGGTGCGGGGCGGCAGCTCCGCCCCCGGCGCCTCATTCGCGATAGCGCGCCACCAGCCATACCGCCCAGCCCAGCAACACCAGCGCGAACCCACTCAACACCCCGAGCGCCCCCAACGCCGTCGCGGTCAGCCCCGGCTCGCGCAAGGCGATGACGGCATGGGTCAGCGGCAGCAGATGCAACGGCGCCGCCAGCCAGCCCGGCAGACTGGCGAGCGGGAAGAAAGTGCCGCAAAAGAACCCCATCGGGGTGATCAGGAAATTGGTGTAGGTGGTGTGTTCCTCGGTGCTGCGGGTGTTGAGCCCGATCACCAGCCCGAGCCCGGCGAACAACGCGGTCTCCAGCAGCAGCGCCGCCGGCATCGCCAGGGTCGGTTCCGGCCGCCAGCCGGCGGCGAGGCCGGCCGCCCCGACCAGGGTGGCGGCAAACAGCCCCCGCGCCATCCCGGCGCCGACGGTGCCGGCCACCACCGCCAGCGGCGTCACCGGGGCCAGCATGATGATCTGCCAGGTGCGGTGATAGAAGCGGGCGATGTTGATCCCGCTCGCCACCGCGGTGAAGGCGTTGCTCATCGCCGCCATCGCCATCAGGCCGGGGACCAGGAAGGTCAGGTAGTCGCCGCCCTCGATCCGCACCTGCCGGCCGAGGCCGAGCCCGAACACCACCAGATACATCAGCGGCGTCACCAAAGCGGAGACGACGAAGGTCGGCCGCGACAGCTTGGCGCGGTAGAGCTGCATCTCGCGCCGGAAGATCGCCCCGGCCCCGGCCAGCGCCGCCCGGCTCATGCCGCCGCTCCCGCGCCGAGCGCCACCACCACGTCCTCCAGCCGGGGCCCGCCGAAGCGCGCGACCAGTTCGGCCGGACAACCCAGCCCGGCCAGCCGCCCCCGGGTCAGGATGCCGACCCGGTCGCACAGCGCCTCGGCCTCCTCGACATAATGGGTGGTGAGGATCACGGTGCAGCCCTGGTCGCGGATGGCGCGGATCATCGCCCACAGCTCGCGCCGGATCGCCGGGTCGAGCCCGGTGGTCGGCTCGTCGAGCAGCAGCACCTTGGGATCGGTCAGCAGGGCGCGGCCGATCACCAGCCGCCGCCGCATCCCGCCCGACAGGGCATTGACCGGGCGGTCGGCGTGGGCGGCCAGCCCGATCCGCTCCAGCATCGCCGCCACCGCCGCCGCCGGCGCCGCCAGCCGGTGCAGCCGGGCCTGGAACAGCAGGTTCTGGCGCGGGCTGAGGTCGCGGTCGAGATTGTTTTCCTGAAACACCACCCCGATCAGCCGCTTGACCGACGCCGCCTCGGTCACGGTGTCATGCCCGCCGACGGCGAGCCGCCCGCCATCAGGCCGGGCCAGGGTGGCGAGCAGCCGCACCAGGGTGGTCTTGCCGGCGCCGTTGGGCCCGAGCAGGCCGAACGCCTCGCCCGCGCCGATCGCCAGATCGATCCCGTCGAGCGCCGTCAGCGCGCCATAGCGTTTGACCACCGCCTCGACCCGGATCATCGCCGCCGTCTCCCGCCTGACCGACCGGGCCCCAGGGTGGCCATCCCCGCCCGGCCCGGCAAGGTTTAATCCTGCCGGTACCGCGCCGCGATGATCCTGTTGACAGGGTGACGGAAAACGGACTTCCTTGTCACCCGGTGGGAGCGCGTCCCGTTTCGAGGCCGCCCCACCCCGGCCGGCCTCCGCGCCCGCGCCGGCGGCCGGGTGGCTCTCTCCCGGCCTGGCTTTCCGGGGATCAGCGCTCCGTGAGGGTCGGAGGGACCGGAACCGTGACACCGCTCACGGACGGGCCGGTATGGGATCGGGCAGAACCGTCCCCGGGCGGCGGCGCAGGGCGCGCACGCCGGGACCGGGGCGAACGAGGTCGAGCGAGTGATGGACCGCAACCGTGTGATCATTTTCGACACCACCCTGCGCGACGGCGAACAATCGCCCGGCGCGTCGATGAACCAGGACGAAAAGCTGCGCATCGCCCTGGCGCTGGAGGAGATGGGAGTCGATGTGATCGAGGCCGGCTTCCCGATCGCCTCGGTCGGCGATTTCGAGGCGGTCGAGGCGATTGCCCGCCGGATCCGCCGTTCGGTGGTGTGCGGCCTCGCCCGCGCCACCCGCGGCGACATCGAGCGCTGCGCCGAGGCGCTGCGCCCGGCCGAGCGCGGCCGCATCCACACCTTCATCTCCACCAGCCCGCTGCACATGAAATACAAGTTGCAGATGGAGCCGGAGGCGGTGCTGGCCAAGGTGACCGAGTCGGTGGCGTTCGCCCGCTCGCTGGTCGAGGACGTCGAATGGTCGGCCGAGGACGGCTCGCGCACCGAGCCCGACTTCCTCTGCCGTTGCGTCGAGGCGGCGATCAAGGCCGGCGCCCGCACCATCAACATCCCCGACACCGTCGGCTACAGCGTGCCCGAGGAATATGCCGCGCTGATCGCCCTGCTGATCAACCGGGTGCCCAACATCGATCAGGCGATCCTGTCGGTCCACTGTCACAACGACCTCGGCCTCGCCGTCGCCAATTCGCTGGCGGCGGTGGCGGCCGGCGCCCGCCAGATCGAATGCACCATCAACGGCCTGGGCGAGCGCGCCGGCAACGCCGCGATGGAAGAGGTGGTGATGGCGCTGCGCACCCGCGCCGACCGCCTGCCCTACACCACCGGGATCCGCACCGAGCACATCACCCGCGCCTCGCGGCTGGTCTCGACCATCACCGGCTTCGTGGTCCAGCCCAACAAGGCGGTGGTCGGCAAGAACGCCTTCGCCCACGAATCCGGCATCCATCAGGACGGGGTGCTGAAGCACGCCGGCACCTACGAGATCATGACCCCGGACTCGGTCGGGCTGGTCCGCTCGCATCTGGTGATGGGCAAGCATTCCGGCCGCGCCGCCTTCCGCGCCAAGCTGCGTGAGTTGGGCTACGACCTGGCCGACGCGGCGATCGAGGACGCCTTCGGCCGCTTCAAGGATCTGGCCGACCGCAAGAAGGACGTGTTCGACGAGGACATCGTCGCCCTGGTCGACGACGCGGTGGTGCGCGGCAACGACCGGCTGCGCCTCGTTTCGCTCGAAGTGCTGTGCGGCACCCGCCACAACCCGCCCGAGGCCGAACTGGAACTGGCGATCGACGGCGCGGTGCGCAAGGTCCGTGCCACCGGCGACGGCCCGGTCGACGCCACCTTCAACGCGATCAAGGCGCTGGTGCCGCACGAGTCGCGGCTGCAATTGTTCCAGGTCAGCGCGGTGACGCAGGGTACCGACGCCCAGGCCGAGGTGACGGTGCGGCTGGAGGAGGACGGCAAGACCGTCAACGGCCAGGGGGCCGAAACCGATACCCTGGTCGCGGCGGCGCGGGCGTATCTCAACGCCCTCAATAAACTTCTGGTCAAGCGCCAAAAAACCGCCCCTGACCCGGTCCCGGCATGATATAGCAGCGGCCATCAGGGAAAATCGAGGATCGGCGGTCGCCACGGCAAAATGCCGGACGGCGGCACGGGATGAACGGCATCGGATGGTGAGCGAGGGATTATGTTTCCGAACCTGACGGGGTGGTTTTCGGCCGACATGGCCATCGATCTGGGAACCGCCAACACCCTGGTCTACGTCAAGGGGCGCGGCATCGTGCTCAACGAGCCGTCGGTGGTGGCGATTGCCGACGAGAAGGGCAAGAAGAAGGTGCTGGCGGTCGGCGACGAAGCCAAGATGATGCTGGGCCGTACCCCGGGCTACATCCAGGCGATCCGCCCGCTGCGCGATGGCGTCATCGCCGAC
>JBDLVO010000179.1:0-11105 GCA_039804805.1 Pseudomonadota bacterium | reverse complement strand
CCTGAAGCATCTCGGCTATCAGGTCCGGGGGCCGGAGCGGATCGGACCCGAGGAGGCCGAGCGCCGCGAGGCCCTGTTCGCCCAGATGCCGGTCTGGCCGGCACCCGGCGCGGTGCGGCGGCTGGACGAGGACACCGTGCTGATCAAGCTGGGGAAGATGCCCGGGGGCGGCGACCAGACCGTGGCCGCCCCGGTCAAGGTGGCGCCGCCGTTCTTTCGCCTGTCGATCGCGGCCAAGACCGCCTGGACCCTGGTCAGCGCCGCGGCCGAGCCCGATCCCGCCGGCCTGCTGACCCTCGTCACTGCGGCCGATCCGCAATTGCTGATCCGCCCTGGCGGCGCGGCGGCGCTGGCTTCCTGCCGCCGGGTGGTGCTGCGGGCCCGGCTGGCGGTGGAGAAGGACGACGTGGTCCAATTGTTCTACCGCGTCCCCGGCCAGACCGATTTCAGCGAGGAGGCCTCGGTGTTGACCCCGATCCAGCCGCGCGCCGATGGCGGCCTGACCAAGGTCTCGCTCGAAGTGGCGAGCCCGACCGGTTTTGCCGATGTCTTCCGCTTCGATCCGGTCAATGCGGCGCAGCGGATCCGCCTCGCCGAGGTCACCCTGTCCTGCACGGCGGCAACCAACCCATGATGAAAACGAAGGGGGGGGCGGGCGAGTGCCCGGCAGCGGCGCCTCAGTCGAACGGCGTGCCGTTGCGCAGGCGCTGAAGGAAATCGAGGATCGGCTTTTCCGCCCCCTGGTCCCACAGATCGTCATGGTGGGCGAGCGGCAGGAACACCGCCTCCTTGTCCTCGGTGGGGGCGGCGGCGAGCAGGGCCCGGGCCATCGCCGGCGGGGTGAGGCGGTCGAGCTGCCCGTGCACGATCAGCAGCGGCGCCGCGAGGCGGGCGATCCGGCGCAGATTGTCGAACTGGTCGCGCATCAGCAGCCGGGCCAGCGCCACCGGCACGTAGGGCGGCGCGAGGTCGGTCAGCGCGGTGAACGGGCATTCGAGGATCACCCCGCGCGGTTTGATCCGCTCGGTCAGGGCCAGCGCCACGCCGCAGCCGATCGATTCCCCCCACAGCACGATGCGGTTGGCGGACACCCCGCGCCCGGCCAGCCAGTCGAGGATGGCGGCGCCGTCGGCGGTGAGGTCGCGTTCGCTCGGCCGGCCGGAATTGCCGCCATAGCCGCGATATTCGGCCATGAACACGCCATAGCCGGCATCGAGCAGCAGCCGGGCCTTGTGGGCGCGGGCGGCGTTGGTGGCGGCATTGCCGTGGAACATCACCAGGGTGGCGGCGAGCGGATGCAGCGGCGGCGCGTACCACGAGGTGATCAGGCGGCCATCGGCGCCGCGCACCGGCACCGGCACCAGATCGGACAGGCCGATATCGGCGGGATCGGTGCGGGTGGGGTCGGGCCGGTAGATCATCTCGCGCTGGAACAGGGCGAGGCCCAGCAGCCCGAGCAGATAAAGACCGGCCACCAGACCGGTCGCCGCCAGCAACGCCGTCACCATCGTCATCTCTCCCGCACGATGGGGGCCCACGGACGACGTTGTCCGTGGGCCCCGCCGAGACAGACTTTACGAGGAAATCAGACGCGATTCATCCGGTTCTCGATCAGATCGTCCACCACGCCCGGATCGGCCAGGGTCGAGGTGTCGCCAAGAGTGTCGAACTGGTTCTCGGCGATCTTGCGCAGGATGCGGCGCATGATCTTGCCCGAGCGGGTCTTGGGCAGGCCGGGCGACCACTGGATCAGGTCGGGGCTGGCGATCGGGCCGATCTCCTTGCGCACCCAATTGACCAGTTCCTTGCGCAGTTCCTCGGTCGGTTCCTCGTCGGCGACCAGGGTGACATAGGCGTAGATGCCCTGGCCCTTGATCTCGTGCGGATAGCCGACCACGGCGGCCTCGGCCACCTTGGGATGGGCGACCAGGGCGGATTCGACCTCGGCGGTGCCCATGCGGTGACCGGAGACGTTGATCACGTCATCGACCCGGCCGGTGATCCAGTAATAGCCGTCGGCGTCGCGCCGCGCCCCGTCGCCGGTGAAATACATCCCCTTATAGGCCGAGAAATAGGTCTGGACGAAGCGTTCATGGTCGCCATAGACGGTGCGCATCTGCCCCGGCCAGGATTCGGCGATGCAGAGATTGCCCTCGACCGCGCCGTCCAGCACCTTGCCCTCGGCATCGACCATCACCGGCTTGACGCCGAAGAACGGAAGGGTGGCCGAGCCCGGCTTCAGCGGGGTGGCGCCGGGCAGCGGGGTGATCAGGATGCCGCCGGTCTCGGTCTGCCACCAGGTATCGACGATCGGGCAACGGTCGTCGCCGACGACGCGGTGATACCAGGTCCAGGCCTCGGGGTTGATCGGCTCGCCGACCGAGCCGAGCAGGCGCAGGCTGGCGCGGCTGGTCTGCTTGACCGGCGCCTCGCCCTCGCGCATCAGGGCGCGGATCGCGGTGGGGGCGGTGTAGAAGATGGTGACCTTGTGCTTGTCGATCACTTCCCAGAAGCGCGACACGGTCGGGTAGTTGGGCACGCCCTCGAACATCAGGGTGGTGGCGCCGTTGGCGAGCGGGCCATAGACGATGTAGGAATGGCCGGTGACCCAGCCGACATCGGCGGTGCACCAGTAGACGTCGCCGTCGTGATAGTCGAACACGTATTGGTGGGTCATCGCGGCATAGACCAGATAGCCGCCGCTGGTGTGCAGCACGCCCTTCGGCTTGCCGGTCGAGCCCGAGGTGTAGAGGATGAACAGCGGGTCCTCGGCGTCGATTTCGACCGGCTGGTGGCTGGGCGCGGCGGCCTGGGTGATCTCGTGATACCAATGGTCGCGGCCGGCGTCCATCTGGATCGCGCCACCGGTGCGCCGGACCACGATCACGTTCTTGACCGACGCCGAGGTTTCCAGCGCCTTGTCGGCATTGGCCTTGAGCGGCACCTTGCGTCCGCCGCGCAGCCCCTCGTCGGCGGTGATCAGCAGCGACGAGGCACAGTCCTGCAACCGTCCGGCCAGCGAATCCGGCGAGAAGCCGCCGAACACCACCGAATGGATCGCGCCGATGCGGGCGCAGGCCAGCATCGCCACCGCCGCCTCGGGGATCATCGGCAGGTAGATGGTGACGCGGTCGCCCTTGCCGACGCCGAGCGCGGTCATCGCGTTGGCGAGGCGGCAGACCCGCTCGTGCAGATCGCGATAGGTGATCGCCTCGGATTCGTTGGGGTTGTCGCCTTCCCACAGGATCGCGGTCTGGTCGCCGCGGGTGGCGAGATGGCGGTCGAGGCAGTTGGCGGCGACATTGAGGGTGCCGTCATGGAACCAGCGGATGTGAACGTCGCCGCTGAACGAGACGTCGCGGACCTGGGTGAAAGGCTTGATCCAGTCGATCCGGCGCCCATGCTCGGCCCAGAATCCCTCGGGATCCTGGATCGAGCGCTCATACCAGGCGGCATAAGTCTCGGCATCGATCCAGGCGGACTTGGCAAGCTCGGCGGGAACGGAATAAACCTCGGTCATCGCGGGCAGTCTCCCAAATTTTTTATGTTTTACCTTCCGCCGCCAAGGCCAGCCGGGCAGGGAAGGGCCTTTCCTCGTCGCGAACGACGGTGGGATTATGTGCGAGTCTGCCATGCGAAACAAGCATGACTGGGAAGGGCCTTGCGACCACCCGAACGGGGTGGAAAAGACCTGCTCTCAGGATCCCCCCCGTTGGGGGTGGCTCCGTGCCGCCGGAAGGGGGGGCAAACGGCAGGGGGGGCAAAAGCCCCCCGCCGCCGTCAGGGGCGGGCGCGCTTGAACAAGCCGACCTCGACCGAGGCGAACAGGCCGGCCTTGGCGTAGGGGTCGGCGGCGAGGAAGGCGTCGAGCCCGGCGCGGTCGGGGAAGGCGCGCACCAGCAGACTGCCGATCATCGCCTCGCCGGCCGCGTCGAGCAGCGGCCCGGCCAGCACCACCTGCGCGGCATGGGCGTCGAGATGGGCGAGGTGGGCGGCGCGGTTGTCGAGACGAACCTGAAGCTGCCCTGGCTTGTCCTGACAGCGAACCACGAACATGATATGACCCTCCATGAAATTAAATCGGGCCATGCCGGGGGCATGGCCTTGGCAAATCAAACCGGCCCCGCGTCGAGACGAGGCCAAGCAAGCTGAAGGGTAGCGATGGAAGCCCACGAAACCCATGAAAAAATCCACGAGGCGGCCCACGGTCACGGCGAGCATGGCGCCGGCGACAAGGTTTCGCTCAACCGCAAGATCGCGGTGGGGATCAGCATCCTGGCCGCCGCGCTGGCGATCGTCGAGGCCGCCGGCAAGAGCGCCCAGAACAACTCGATCTCGGCCAACATCGAGGCGGCCAATCTGTGGTCGTTCTTCCAGGCCAAGACCATCCGCATGACGACGATGGAAACCGCCGCCGACGCGGTCGAGGGGCTGACCACCGGCGCCGGCCTGCCCGAGGCCACCGGCGAGGCGGTGGCCAAGAAGGTGGCCGACTGGCGCGCCACCGCCCAGCGCTACCGCTCGGAACCCGAGACCGGCGAGGGCCGCAAGGAACTGGCGGCGCGGGCCAAGGCGGCGGAGGAAACCCGCGACCATGCCCTGGCCTCCTACCATCTCTACGAATACGGCGCGGCGGCGTTGCAGATCGCCATCGTGCTGTGCTCGGCGGCGACGGTGACCGGGGCCACCGTGCTGGCGCTGGGGGCCGGTGGGCTGGGGCTGGTCGGGGTCGGCTTCGGCCTGCTGGCCTACCTGGCGCCGACGCTGATCCATCTGTAGGACGCGGGCGCTGCCCGCACCCGCCAGGGGCCGCAAGGCCCCTGGACCCCATCGGGTTCCCAGGGCCGATGGCCCTGGGCGGAGGTGGGCGGAGCCCACGAACAAGCCCCGCCGGGGACCGGCGGGGCTAGCGGGTCACAGCGCCTGTCGCGCTCGTTCGCGCAGGCTGGCCTTTTCGCCGCCGGCGAGGCGGATCGCCTCGGCCGCCTCGATCAGGCAATCGGTGTTGTGACGCTCGGTGTTGTCGAGGCTCCAGCCGGCGTTGCGGCCCTCGGCGGTCAGCATCGCCGCCTCGGTCCCCAGCGCCTGGGCCTGATCGAACAAGGCGGCGGCGCGGGCGGCGTGGCGGCCGGCCGGGCTGGCCGCCGCCTCGGCGGCGGCGGCGGCGGTGGCCGCGCTGCGGTCGTCGCCGCGCAGCCAGCCATGGGCCCATTCGGTCCAGACGGTGGCCTTCTCCTGCTCCAGCGCGTGGAGGAGGGCGAAGGCGACCGACTGGGCGATGGAGAGATCGTCGCCGAGGCTCATGACGCCGCTCCCTCGCGCGGGCGCCGGCGCACCGTCTTGGGATCGGCGGTGATCGGGCGGTAGATCTCGACCCGGGCCCCTTCCTCGATCACCGCGTCGAGCGCGGTGGCCTTGCCGAAGATGCCGACCTTCTGGGTCTCGAGGTCGATCTCGGGAAACTGGCGCAGGATGCCCGAGCGTTCGATCGCGTCCCGGACGGTGCTGCCGTCCGGCACGTCGATGTTGAGCCAGGACTGGCGCGCCGGGGTGGCGTAGACGACTCCGACCTTCATCTCTCCAATCCCTCCGTTAGACGCTGTGGGCGCCGGCCATGCGGATTTCCTTGCCGGCGGCAAGGTCGATCATCCGCTTGGCGACCAGCACCAGGCCGGTGGCGAGGAAGCCGCCGGGCGGCAGGATCGCCAGCAGCACGCCGCTGTCGGCCGGCATCAGCCGCAGTTCCATGAAATGGAACGCCGGGCCGAGCAGCAGGGCGGCGTCGGCGAAGATGGTGCCGTTGCCGATCAACTCGCGGAAGGCGCCGATGACCATCAGGGCCAGGGTGAAGCCGATCCCCATGAACAGGCCGTCCATGAACGAGCGCGACACCGGCTCCTTGGCGGCGAAGGCCTCAAGCCGGGCCAGCGGCAGGCAGTTCGACACGATCAGCGGGATGAACAGGCCGAGCACCTTGTACATCTCATGCATCCAGGCGTTCATCGACAGGTCGACCAGGGTGGTCAGCGAGGCGATGATCAGGATGTAGACCGGGATACGGACTTCCTGGGTGATGGTGTTGCGGAACAGCGCGACCAGCAGGCTCGACCCGGCCATCACCAGGGTGGTGGCGATGCCGAGGCCGAGGCCGTTGGTGGCGCTGGTGGTCACCGCCATGGTCGGACACATCCCGAGCAGCATGGCGATGACGCCGTTGTTCTCCCACAGGCCGTCCTTGATGATCGTCTTGTACGGGGTAGCCATCAGCGGGCCTCCAGCAGCGCGGTTTTATGGTCGTCGAAGAAGTGCAGGCCGAGCCGGATCGCGCCGACCACCCCGCGCGGGGTGATGGTGGCGCCGGAGAACTGGTCGAACTGGCCGCCGTCCTTCTTGACCTTCCACTTGTCCTCGGCCGGGTTGCCGAGCGACAGGCCGTTGAAATGCAGGATCCAGTCGGTCTTGTCGGTCTGGATCTTGTCGCCGAGGCCGGGGGTCTCCTTGTGGGTGATCACCCGCACCCCGAGGATCTTGCCCTCGGCATCGACGCCCAGCATCAGCCGGATCGGGCCGGCATAGCCGCTGCCGGTGATCTGATAGGCGACGCCGGTGACCACGCCGCCCTTGGTGGCGCGATAGACGGTGACGTCCTCGCCATGCTCGTTCTTGACGGTGACGATGTCATGCACCGGCGAATTGTCGTGGATCGCGGCGGGCAGCACCTGGGCCAGCGAGCGTTCCTTGTCCTCCAGCACCCGCTGCTTGATGTCGTCGCGGGTCAGGTCGTCGGTGTGGGCCAGCACGATACCGAAGGCCAGGCAGAACGCCCCCAGGATCGAGGCGTGAATCCAGGTGGCGCGGCTCATTTGTTTCCCTCGTTCAGCGGCAGCGGCTCGCCCTTGCGGGTGCGGCCGAAGGCGCGCGGGCGGACATGGTGGTCGATGATCGGGGTCAGCGCGTTCATCAGCAGCACCGCGAAGGCCATGCCCTCGGGATAGCCGGCGAAGGTGCGGATGACCCAGGTGAGCAGGCCGATTCCGAAGCCGAACACCAACTGACCGGACTTCGACACCGGCGAGGTGACGTAGTCGGTGGCGATGAAGAAGGCGCCGAGCATGGTGGCGCCCGACAGGACATGGAACCAGCCGGGGGTGAAGCGGGCCGGGTCGATCGCGTTGAACAGGGTGCCGAGCGCGAACAGGGTGACGATCACCGCGACCGGGGTGTGCCAGGAGATCACCCGCCGGGCCAGCAGGAACAGCCCGCCCAGCAGGATCAGCAGCGCCGAGGTTTCGCCGAAGCTGCCGGCATGGGCCCCCATCGCCAGCGAGGTCAGATCGGGGATGTCGGTGATCGACTGGCTGACCGGGATGCCGCGCGACAGTTCGGTCTTGATGTGGCCGAGCGCCGAGGCGGCGCTGACGCTGTCGAAGGCGTGCGAGCCGCCGAAGATGATCGCGAAGGCGTCGGCGAGGCTCGGGGTGCCGGCGGCACCGAGATGGGTCGGCGCGATGAAGCTGGTCATCGGCAGCGGGAAGGAAACCAGCACCGCGATACGGCCGACCATCGCCGGGTTGAACACGTTCTGGCCGAGGCCGCCGAATGCCTGCTTGGCGATGCAGATCGCGAAGACGGCGGCGATGAAGCACACCCACCACGGTGTCCACGGCGGCATGCTCATCGCGAGCAGCCAGCCGGTCAGCACCGCCGAACCATCGGCGAGGGTGGCCGAAACCGGGCGCTTGGCGAGGAAGAGGCAGAGTGCCTCGAGTCCGACGCAGGACAGCACGGTGACGAGGAACATCAACGCCGCCGGCCAGCCGAACAGCCAGATGTCGTACAGCGTGGCGGGAAGCAGCGCCACCAGCACCAGGGTCATGGTGCGGGAGACGCTGGACGGAGCGTGGGTGAACGGTCCGCTCTTATCGACGGCGATTTTCATGCCTCAGCCTTGTTCACGTCGGTGGTTTGCGATGCGGCCTGGGCGCGGGCGGCCGCGGCGGCGGCGGCGGCGGCGCGCTTGGCCTCGGCCGCCCGCTCCAGGCGGGCGGTGCGGGCGGCGACCAGCGCCTTGGTCTGCTCGGTCTTGCGGCGCTCGGCGTCGAGCGCGTTGAGCCGGCCCTTGGCGTAGTTGAAGTAATGGACCAGCGGAACGTAGGACGGGCAGATGTAGGAACAGGATCCGCACGACACGCAGTCGCGCAGCCCGATCGCCGCCGCTTCCTCCAGCCGTTCGTTGCGGATCAGCGCGGCCATCTCGACCGGGACCAGCCCGCACGGGCAGATCGATACGCAGGTGCCGCAGCGGATGCAGGGCTGGGTCGGCCGTTCGTTGACCTCGTCGGCGGTCAGCGCCAGCACGCCCGAGGTGCCCTTGACCACCGGCACCCGGGTGTCGGGGATCGGCTGGCCCATCATCGGTCCGCCGCTGACCAGCCGCTTGACCTGCTTGGTGAGGTTGCCGCAGAAGGCGAGCAGATCGTCGATCGGGGTGCCGAGCGGAACCTCGACGTTGTTGGGGGTGAGGACGCCGCGCCCGGACACGGTGACGACGCGCGACAGCAGCGGCCGGCCGTGGCGGACGGCGTGATGAACGGCGCGGGCGGTGGCGACGTTGTGGACCAGCACGCCGACATCGGCGGTCAGCTTGCGGGCCGGGGTTTCGCGTCCGGTCACCGCCTGGGTCAGGTGGCGTTCGGCGCCCATCGGGTACTGCACAGGCACGCCGACGATGCTGACGTTGGCGAAGGCCTGGGCGGCCTGCCGCATCGCCGCCTGGGCCTCGGGCTTGTTGTCCTCGATCGCGATCACCACCTGGGGCGCGCCGAGGGCGTGGGCCATGATGCGGGCGCCGTCGATCACCTCGTCGGCCTTTTCGCGCATCACCCGGTCGTCGCAGGTGAGGTAGGGCTCGCACTCGGCGCCGTTGAGCAGCAGGATCTCAAGCCGGTTGCGGTCGCCGAGGCCGAGCTTGACCGCCGAGGGGAAGGTGGCGCCGCCGAGACCGACGATGCCGCTTTCGGCGACCCGGGCGCGGATCTCCTGCGAGCCGGCCTGGAACGGATCGGCGATCGGGGCCGGCAGCTCGGCCCAGCGGTCCTGCCCGTCGCTTTTCAGCACGATGGTCAGCATCGGCAGGCCGGACGGGTGGGGCGCGGTGCGCTCCTCGATCGCGATGATGGTGCCGGAGGTCGGGGCGTGGACCGGGGCGGACACCGCCCCCTGGCCACGCGCCAGCATCTGGCCCTTCAGCACCGCCTCGCCGACCTTGACCACCGTGCTGGCGGCGGCGCCCATGTGCTGCTGGACCGGCAGGGTGAGAACCGCCGGGATCGGCAGCGCGACGATCGGCTTCTCGCTGGTCAGTTCCTTGCGGTATTCGGGGTGAATCCCGCCCTTGATGGGAAACAACTTCATCTCAACCGTCGCTCCTCGAGCGCTTGCAGATCAGACAACGGGAACGGCGGATTACTTCGCCGCCGCGAGCGGGGTGCCGGGCTTGGCCCAGTGCCAGGTCGCCAGGGTCGGCAGCACCGGGCGCATCGCGATCGCCTCGGTCGGGCAGACCTTGACGCATTTGCCGCAGGCGTGACAGACGTCGGCGATGACGGTGTGGACCTGCTTGGCGGCGCCGACGATGGCGTCGGTGCCGCAATCATTGGCGCAACGCAGGCAGCCGATGCACAGGTCCTCGTTGATGAAGGCGACCTGGGGACCGGCATCCTCGGCGACGTCATGGCCGTCGAGGCTGACGCCCAGGCGCTTGGCCAGCGCCTCGGCGGTGGCCGCCCCGCCCGGGATGCAGGCGGAAACCGAGGCGTGACCCTCGGCCAGGGCGGCGGCGAATTGCTGGCAGCCGACGAAGCCGCACTGGCCGCATTGCGAGCCGGGCAGCATCGCCTGGAGTTCGGCCTCGAGCGGATCGGCCTCGACGGTGAGGTAGCGGGCGGCGATGCCGAGCAGGCCGCCCAGGGTGACGCCCATGGCGGCGAGGCCGCCGACTGCGATCAACATGGTGTGCTCTCCCTAGTTGGTGGCCATGCCGGAAAAGCCCATGAAGGCCAGGGCCAGCAGGCTGGCGGTGAGGAAGCCGACCGGCGGGCCGGCGAACAGGCGCGGCACCTGGGCCAGCGCGATGCGTTCGCGCAGGCCGGCGAAGATGATCATCACCAGACTGTAGCCGAGCGCCGAGGCGAAGCCGAACACGGTGGCCTTGACGAACGACATCTCGCCCTCGACCAGCAGCAGGGCGAGGCCGAGCACGGCGCAGTTGGTGGTGATCAGCGGCAGGTAGATGCCGAGCAGCTTGAACAGCGACGGCGACACCTTGCGCACGGTCATTTCGGTGAACTGCACCGCCGCCGCGATCACCAGGATGAAGGTGACGGTGCGCAGATACCCGATGTCATAGGGCTCGAGCAGGTATTTCTGCACCGCCCAATCGCCCATGCAGGAGACGGTGATCACGAAGGTGGTGGCCGCGCTCATGCCGATCGCGGTTTCCTGCTTGGTGGTCACGCCCATGAACGAACAGAGGCCGAGGAAGCGGGCCAACACCACGTTGTTGACCAGCGCCGCGCCGACGATCAGCAGCAATAAATCGTGCATCGAGACCTAATCCCTTACCCAAGGTCGGTATGGCAGCCTTGCCCCGTGCCGGGGCCATAGGCGCGACGAATGAAGTGAGGCGACAGATCGCCCCGGCGGCCGAGGCGGGCGGCAACGAGGCGGGCGAGGGCGATGCCGACGCCCAGTCCGACCGCGGCGGCGACCATCGTGCGGGTTTCGCCGCCGCCGGCCTGATCCATCGCCACCATCGACCCCATCATGGTCAGCAGCGGGATGGCATAGGCGGTGAGCGAGGCGCGCACCAGCCGTTCCGCCCCCAGGCCGACCACCACCCGGTCGCCGATCTCGACGCCGGGCGGGGTGGCCATGCTGAAGCGCTTGGCCAGCTTGCGCCGGGCCGAGCCCGGTCCGGCCGTCCCGCACAGGGCGGCCGACATGCAGCCCGAACAGGAGCTGCTCGGTTCAGGTTCGAGGATGGCCAGGCCGCGGTCGAAGCCGACCACCCGGGCCACCGCCTCGAGCGGGCCTTCCCCCACCGG
>JBDLVO010000178.1:0-4503 GCA_039804805.1 Pseudomonadota bacterium | reverse complement strand
GCGCGCTGGCCGGGGAGGTGAACCTGAGAGGATGAGCCCAGAGCGCGACCACCGCCCTTCTCCCGACGCCCTGCTCGCCGAGGCCCGGCGGGAAGGGCGCGGCCGTCTCAAGATCTTCCTCGGCGCCGCCCCCGGCGTCGGCAAGACCTTCGCGATGCTGCAGGCCGCCCATGAACGCCGCCGCGAGGGGGTGGACGTGGTGATCGGGGTGGTCGAGACCCACGGCCGCAAGGAAACCGAGGCGCTGGTCGCCGGGTTCGAGATCCTGCCGCCGCGGATGATCGCCTATCGCGGCCGCTCCTTCCGCGAGATGGACCTCGAGGCGCTGACCGCCCGCCGGCCCGGCCTCGCCCTGGTCGACGAGTTGGCCCACACCAACATCCCCGGCGCCCGCCACCTCAAACGCTGGCAGGACGTCGAGGATCTGCTCGCCGCCGGGATCGACGTCTATTCGACCCTCAACATCCAGCATCTCGATTCGATCAACGACGTGGTCGAGCAGATCTCCGGGGTCAAGGTGCGGGAAACCCTGCCCGACAGCGTGCTGGCCGGGGCCGACGAGATCGAGGTGATCGACCTGCCGCCGCAGGATCTGATCAAGCGGCTGGAGGAGGGCAAGGTCTATCTGCCCGAACAGGCCCGCCACGCCATCCACAATTTCTTCTCGCCCGGCACGCTGACCGCGCTGCGCGAGATGGCGCTGCGCCACGCCGCCGAGCGGGTCGATCGCCAGATGGTCGATTACATGCGGGCCCACGCCATTCCCGGCCCGTGGCCGGCGCGCGAGCGGGTGCTGGTCTGCATCGATGAGCGGGTCGAGGCCGAACGGCTGGTCCGCTTCGCCAAGCGTTCGGCCGAACGGCGCGGCGCCGCCTGGGGGGCGGTGACGGTGGAGACACCCCGCTCCCAGGCCCTGACCGAGGCCGAGCGCGACCGGATCGACGCGGCGCTGCGGCTGGCGGTGCAGTTGGGCGGCGAGCCGGTGACGCTCCAGGGCGACGACGTGGTCGAGACGGTGCTGGCCTATGCCCGCGAACACAATTGCACCCAGATCGTGGTGGGGCGGCCGCGCCGGGCGCGCTGGCCGCGCCGGCTGGGCCCCTCGGTCACTCAGGCGCTGATCGAGCGGGCCGGCGAGTTCACCGTGATCCTGGTCGGCGGGGCCGAGGAGCCCCGACCGCCGGCGGCGGCGGCGCTGGCCCGCCCCGCCCCCGCCCCGACCGGCCGGCTGTGGTTCGGCGGCGTGTTCGCCCTGCTGACCACGGCGGTGGCGACCGGCTTCGCCTGGCTGATCGACCTCTATCTGCCGATCGCCAACATCTCGGTGGCCTATCTGCTGGCGGTGATGGTGGTGGCGATGCGCTGGGGCCGCCGCGCCGGCATCCTGGCCTCGGCCTGCTGCTTCTTCGCCTTCAATTTCTTCTTCACCGAGCCGCGCTACACCTTCGCCATCTCCGACGCCCAGAACATCATGACGGTGGTGTTCTTCCTGCTGGCGGCGGTGCTGGTCAGCAACCTCGCCGCCCGGCTGCGCGCCCAGGTCCAGGCGACGCGGGAAAGCGCAAGACGCACCGCCAACCTCTACGAATTCGGCCGCAAGGTCACCGCCGCCGCCACCCCGGACGACGTGCTGTGGGCGGTGGTCCACCATGTCGCCGCCACCATCCATGGCCGCTCGCTGGTGCTGATGCCGGAGGGGGCCGGGCTGCGGATCGCCGCCGGCTACCCGCCCGAGGACCGCATCGACGACAAATCCGCCGCCGCCGCCGCCTGGACCTGGGCCCACGGCAAGCCGGCGGGGCGGGGCTCGGCCACCCTGCCCGCCGCCGATTGGCTGTTCCTGCCGATGCGGACCGGGCGCGGTCCGGTCGGCGTGCTGGGGGTGCAGATGGCCGAGGACGCCGACATGCCCTCGCCGGCCCAGTTGCGGCTGATCGAGACCCTGGCCGATCAGGCGGCGGTGGCGATCGAGCGCACCACCCTGGTCGCCGACGTCGAGGCGGCCCGGGTGGCGACCGAGCGGGAACGACTGCGCGCCGCCTTGCTGTCGTCGCTGTCGCACGATCTGCGCACCCCGCTGGTATCGATCATCGGCGCGGCCGGCACCATCCTGAGCTATGACGACGCGCTCGACGCCGCCAGCCGGCGCGAGCTGGCCCAGACCATCCAGGACGAAGCCGAGCGGCTCAACCGCTTCGTCCAGAACCTGCTCGACATGACCCGGCTCGGCTCGGGCGCGCTGAAACCCCGGGTCGATTGGGTCGATCTGGCCGATGTGGTGGCGGCGGCGGTCAAGCGCACCGGACGGCTGGCCCGCCACCATCTGGTGCGGGTCGAGATCGATGCCAGGATGCCGCTGCTCTGCCTCGACGCGGTGCTGATGGAACAGGTGTTCTTCAACCTGCTCGACAATGCCTGCAAATACGCGCCGCCCGGCACCCCGATCAAGGTGTGGGCGATCCCCACCCCGAAGCATATCGTGATCGAGGTGGCCGACCAGGGGCCGGGCATCCCGCCCGAGGACCGCGACAAGGTGTTCGATATGTTTTACCGTGTCACCCAGGCCGACAGCCAGACGGCGGGGACCGGCCTGGGGCTGGCCATCTGCCGCGGCATCGTCGAGGCCCATGGCGGCACCATCCACGCCGAACCGGGACTGAACGAGGCCGGCACCAGCATCGTCATCCACCTGCCGCTGCCGCCCGAACTGCCGTCCGCCCCGCAGGGAGCCGATTGATGCCGCGCATTCTGGTCGTCGATGACGAGCCCCAGATCCGCAAGTTCATCCGCATCTCGCTCACCGCCAACGGCCACGAGGTGATCGAGGCCGAAACCGGCGGCGCCGGCATCGCCCTGGCCCGCGCGCAGGCGCCCGATCTGGTGATCCTCGATCTCGGCCTGCCCGACCTCGACGGCCAGGAGGTGATCTCGGCGGTGCGGGAAAACTCGGACGTGCCGATCATCGTGCTGTCGGTGCGGGCCCAGGAACTCGACAAGGTCGAGGCGCTCGATCGCGGCGCCAACGATTACGTGGTCAAGCCGTTCGGCGTCGCCGAGCTGATGGCCCGGGTCCGCGCCGGCCTGCGCCGGCGCACCGGCAGCGAGGCGGCCGAAACGGTCGAATGCGGCGCGGTGCGGATCGACCTCGCCCGCCGCCGGGTGACGCGCGGCGGCGAGACGGTGCGGCTGTCGAAACGGGAATGGGAATTGCTGGAAGTGTTCGCCCGCGCCCCCGACCATGTGCTGACCCACCGCGAGATCCTCAAGGCGGTGTGGGGCCCGGCCCATCTCGACGACACCGTCTATCTGCGGGTCTATGTCAACCAGTTGCGCCAGAAGCTGGAGGACAACCCGGCCCAGCCGACCCTGTTGCTGACCGAACCCGGGGTCGGCTACCGCCTGCGGGCGCCGGACTGAGCAAATCAATGGACTTGCCCCGGGACCGGTGGCTAGGCTGACCGCACCCCTTTTTCGGCCGGACAGGAGACGATGGCCTTCCGCAAGTCATCGAGAGGAAACGTTCCTCCCTTCATCGTGATGGATGTGATGCGGGCCGCCGCCCGGCGCGAGGCGGCCGGCGGCGACGTGCTGCATCTCGAGGTCGGCCAGCCGGCCGGCGGCGCCCCGGCGGCGGTGCGCGCCGCCGCCGCCCGCGCGCTGGAGAGCGATCCGCTCGGCTACACCCTGGCCGCCGGGCGGGATTCGCTGCGCCGGCGCATCGCCGCCCATTACCACCAAACCTATGGCGTCACGGTCGCGCCGGAGCGGATCTGCGTCACCACCGGCTCGTCGGCCGGCTTCCTGCTCGCCTTCCTCGCCGCCTTCGACGTCGGCGACCGGGTGGCGGTGGCGGCGCCGGGCTACCCCGCCTACCGCAACATCCTGACCGCGCTGGGGCTTGAGGTGGTCGAGATCCCGGTCGGCCCGGCCAGCCGCTGGCAGATCACCGCCGAACTGCTGCGCGGGGTGGAGGGCAGGCTCGACGGGGTGGTGGTGGCCAGCCCGGCCAACCCGACCGGCAGCATGCTGTCCGCCCACGAGGTGGCCGAACTGGCGGAATGGTGCGAACTCGCCGGCATCCGCCTGATTTCCGACGAGATCTATCACGGCATCGCCTATGACCGCGCCGCCGCCACCGCCGCCGGCCTGCCCGGGGCCGGCCACGCGATCGTGGTCAACAGCTTCTCGAAATATTACGCGATGACCGGCTGGCGGGTCGGCTGGCTGGTGGTGCCGCCCGATCTCGACCGCGCGATCGAATGCCTGCAACAGAACCTGTTCATCTCGCCGCCGACCCTGGCCCAGATCGCCGCCGAGGCGGCGTTCGACTGCCGCGACGAGCTTGACGCCCGCATCGCCACCTACCGCGCCAACCGCGATCTGCTGCTCGACGCCCTGCCCGGGGCCGGCTTTCCCCACATCGCCCCGGCCGACGGCGCGTTCTATCTCTATGTCGATCTGGCCGAGCGCAGCGACGACAGCGCGGCGTTCTGTGCCCGCATG
>JBDLVO010000177.1:0-9303 GCA_039804805.1 Pseudomonadota bacterium | reverse complement strand
TCGATCATCGCCAGGGTGGCGGCGTCCAGCTCGGGCCAACGGGTGGCGTCGAACACCGCCAGCTTGAGGTCGGCCTGTTCGGCCCGGCTAAGCGCGCGGCGCACCCCTTCCGCCTCGATCGCCGCCTCGGCCTCGCGCAGGCCGGCGGTATCGGCCAGGATCGCCGGCCAGCCGCCGAGATCGAGATGGACCTCGATCACGTCGCGGGTGGTGCCGGCCTCGGCCGAGACGATCGCCGCCTCGCGCCCGGCCAGCCGGTTGAGCAGGCTCGACTTGCCGGCATTGGGGGCGCCGATCAGGGTGATCTCGACCCCGTCGCGCACCGCCTCGCCCCGCCTTCCGGCGGCGAGATGGGCGGCGAGGTCGGCGGCAAGAGCAGCCGCCTCGGCCTCGACCCGGGCGATCAGATCCTCGGGCAGATCCTCCTCGGCGAAGTCGATCGCCGCCTCCAGCCGCGCCGCCAGCCCGACCAGCCGAGTCCGCCACGCCTCGACCTCGCGGGCAAGGCCGCCCTCCATCTGCCGTAGCGCCTGCCGGCGCTGGGCGGCGGTTTCGGCCGCGACCAGATCGGCGATCGCCTCGGCCTGGCTGAGGTCGATCTTGCCGGCGAGGAAGGCACGGCGGCTGAACTCGCCCGGCTCGGCCGGACGCAGGCCAAGCCGCTCCAGCGCCGCCGCCAAAGCGCGGGCGACGGCGCGGCCACCATGGAGCTGCAACTCGACCACCGCCTCGCCGGTGAAGCTGTGGGGGCCTGGGAACCACAGCGCCAGCCCGTCATCGATCACCTCGCCCGCCGCGTCGCGCAGACGGACCCGGCTGGCCCGCCGGGGCACGGGCAGCGGATTTCCGCTCAGGGCTTCCAGCGCGGCGGCGCTGCCCGGACCGGACAGCCGCCACACCGCCACCCCGGCCCGCCCCGCCCCGCTGGCGAGGGCATAGATGGTATCCGTCATCTCAGGCGGTCAGCACCGGAGGCACCGGACCGTCGAGCAGCAGGCGCTCGACCCGTTCGCCCCGGCCGAGATGGCGGTCGAGGATCTCGTCGATGTCGGCGATCGAATCGAAGCGGTACCACGCCGCGTCGGGATAGATCACCAGCACCGGCCCCAGCGCGCAGCGGCCGAGACAGCCGGCATTGTTGATCCGCACCTCGCCCAGGCCGAGATTCTTGGCGCGGCGCTTGAGATGGTCGCGCGCCGCCGCGCCGCCCTGATCGCCGCAGCCGCGGCGGGATTCCTCGGCCGGGCGCTGGTGGGTACAGACGAAGACATGAAGGCGGTAATAGGACGCGGCGGAAACGCTCGAACTCACGATTTACTCTCCCTGCTGCGGCCGCCGGCGGCGGCGAACTGCGACCAGAACATCTTCTGCAATTGCTCGATCCCCTGCACCCCGGCGGGCAGCCAGACCTTGAGCATGGTTTCCGGATCGGCGGCGGCGAGACTGGCCGCCATCCGGTCCTGCATCTGGCCCATCAGGGCCTGCTGCATCGGCTGAACGTCGGGCAGGCCGAGAAAGGCGCGCAATTCTTCCGGGGTACACTCGACATCGACGGAGATCTTCATGACCGCTCCCTGATCGATCGGGTGAGGGCGAAGCGGCCAGGGCGGCGGCTCCGCCTGGGATCCAGCCTAAGCCGTGGCGCCGGCCGGCGCAATTGCCCCTCCCCTTCCCCGCCCTGCTGCTGCTATCGTGACGCCATGGCTCATCTGTCATTCCCCTCGCCGCTCGGCCCGCTGACCCTGATCGAAGCCGATGGGGCGATCACCGCGCTGACCTGGGGCGATCGGGGGGGCGCGACGGAAACCCCGCTGCTGCGGCAGGGGCGGGACGAGATCGCCGCCTATTTCGCCGGCCGGCTGCGCCGCTTCACCTTGCCGCTGACCCCGGCCGGCACCCCGTTCCAGCGCCGGGTCTGGGCGACGCTGGCGGAGATCCCGTTCGGCCAGACCCGCAGCTACGGCGACCTCGCCCGGGAGCTCGGCTCGGGGCCCCGCGCGGTCGGCGGCGCCTGCGGCCGCAATCCGATTCCGCTGCTGATCCCCTGCCACCGCGTGCTGACCGCCGACGGCCATCTCGGCGGCTATTCCGGCCAGGGCGGCCTCGTCACCAAGATGCAGTTGCTGCGCCACGAAGGGGCGATCCCGCCCGAGCCGGCCGGTCCGGGTTGAGCTTCGCTGCCGTCTTGCTAGAATATCCCCCATCACGCATCGCGAGAGGACGCCGGCAGTGAGTCAGGGTAAGGTTGGCAAGGTGGTGGCGACCGCGTTGTGCCTGCTGTGGATCGGCTGGGGGGTGTGGAGCCAGTTTCTCTCCCTGCCCGCCGACGAACTGGAAAACCACAGTTCGCTGTCGGTGCGCGACCGCCTCAGCGATTGCACCGGCACCTTCCAGCAACGCTACGACTGCAAGAACGCGATCGTGATCGCCACCGACCGCGGCAATTTCTTCAACGTCATCGGCCGGATCCTGATCATCGTGCTGCCACCCTTGCTGGTGGTGGGGGCATGGCGGCTGGTGGCCCGGCCGCGCGACGACAGCGACGGCGGCGGCAACGAGGAATGGTCGGACCCCTACGGCACGCCGCGCCGGCGCTACCATCGGCGCACCGGCCGCCACTGACCATCCTCACAAGCGGGAGGCGCAACGATGGCGCTGGTGCGATTCGAACAAACGGGCTTCCTCGTCACCCTGACGATGGTCCATCAACAGCGCCGCAACGTGCTGGGCGAGGCGCTGATCGGCGAGATCATCGCCGGGCTGGAGCAGGCGCGCGCGGTCAAGGCGCGTTGCGTGATCCTGCGCGCCGAACCCGGCGTCGCGGTGTGGTCGGCCGGGCACGACATCGGCGAACTGCCCCACACCCACCGCGACCCGCTCGGCTGGGGCGATCCGCTGCGGGTGGTGATCCGCGCCATCGAGGAATTCCCCGCCCCGGTGATCGCCCTGCTCGAAGGCGGCGTGTGGGGGGGCGCGTTCGAAATGGCGCTGGCCTGCGACATCCTGGTCGCCACTCCGGCCGTCCACTTCGCCATCACCCCGGCCAAGCTGGGTATCCCCTACAACATTTCCGGGCTGCTGACCTTCGTCAACGCCGCCAGCCTGCATGCGGTGCGCGAGATGGTGTTCACCGCCCAGCCGATCAGCGCCGAGCGTGCCTACGCGCTTGGCATGGTCAACCATCTCCAGCCGGCCGACCGCATCACCGCCTTCTGCGAGGAGATGGCCGCCGGGATCTGCCGCCTCGCCCCGCTGGCGATCGCGGTGATGAAGGAGGAATTGCGGGTGCTGGTCGCCGCCCACGCCATCACGCCGAGGATGTTCGAGCGGGTCCAGGGCCTGCGCCGCCAGATCTATGACGGCGAGGATTATATCGAGGGGATTAACGCTTTCCGGGAAAAACGTTCACCGAATTTCTCTGGAAAATAAAAAAGCGGGCTCTGCCCGCACCCGCCAAGGGCCGCAAGGCCCTTGGATCCCGTCGATGGTCGGGCACGGCGAGGACAAGGGAAAGGGTTCCAAGGGCCCCGGCCCTTGGCGGGCGTGGGCGGAGCCCACCTGTTTACTTTTTCTTCGCCCCCAGCGCGGCTTCGAGCGCGTCGGCGACGGTGCGCATCACCTTGACCCGGGCATGGGGCTTGGAATTGGCTTCGACCAGGGTCCAGGGGGCGTTGTGGGTCGAGGTGCGCTCGACCATGTCGTTGACCGCCTGCTCGTAGAGCCCCCATTTCTCGCGATTGCGCCAATCCTCCTCGGTCAGCTTCCATTTCTTGTAATCGATCTCGCCCCGGGCGGTGAACCGGGCCAATTGCTCCTCGGCGGTGATGTGCAGCCAGAATTTGCACAGCACGATGCCGTGCCCGGTCAATTGCTGTTCGAAATCGTTGATCTCGCCATAGGCCCGCCGCCACGCCTCGCCGGAACAGAAGCCTTCGACCCGCTCGACCAGCACCCGGCCGTACCAGGAGCGGTCGAACACCGTCACCCGGCCGGCGCGGGCGAGATGGCGCCAGAACCGCCACAGATAATGATGGGTCCGTTCCTCCTCGGTCGGGGCGGCGATCGGGATCACCTGATAATCCCGCGCGTTGAGGGCGTTGGTCAGGCGGCGGATGGTGCCGCCCTTCCCCGCCGCGTCCCAGCCCTCGAACACCAGCACGGTGGACAGGCGGGTTTCGATGGCGCGGCGATAGAGCAGCGCCAGCCGGGCGCGCTGCTCCTGCAACGCCTGGGCATAATTGGCGGGGTCGAGCGCCACCGTCATGTCGAGCGAGGACAGGATCGACGGCTGCGGCGGCAGCGCGGCGGCCACCGCCGAGCCGTTGTCGCGGCTCTCGTCGCGCAATTCGGCATCGACCCTGCGCGCGGCGGAGCGGGCGGCGAGATGGGCGCCGATCGCCGCCTTCAGCGTCTCCAGCACCACCGCCGAGCGATAGCGCTGGTCGGCGCCCTCGACGATCCGCCAGGGGGCATGGCCCTTGCTGGTCTGCATGATGATCCGCTCGGCGGCGGCGACGAACTTGTCGTACTGCTCGTAATGCTTCCAGTCGGTCTCGGTGACCTGCCACGCGGTCAGCGGGTCCTTTTCCAGGCTTTTCAGCCGCTTCTTCTGGGCCGGCTGCGACAGATGCATCCAGAATTTGAGGATCAGCGCCCCCTCGTCGGCCAGGGTCTTCTCGAACCGCAGGATCGGCGCCAGCGCCTCGTCGAGTTCGGCCGGGGTCAGCCTGCCCTGCACCCGGTCGATCAGCGGGGCATGGTACCAGGAGGACAGGAACAGCCCGATCTTGCCCTTGGGCGGCAGATCGCGCCAGAACCGCCAGAACGGCGGCCGCTCCGCCTCCTCGTCCGAGGCGGCGCCATAGGCCCGCGTCTCGATCCAGCGCGGGTCCATCCATTCGTTGATCAGGTTGACCGTCTCGTTCTTGCCGGCGCCATCGACCCCGGCGAAGACGATGATCACCGGGAAATCGGCCCCGCGCAGTTGCTGCTGCAATTCCAGCAACTCGGTGCGCAGCCCGGGAGCGAGGGCATCGAAATCCTCGCGCGAGATCCTGCGCCCCAGTTCCGCCGCCTCGAACATCGCGCCCCTCCCCGGTCGCCACCGAACCTCCAAACAGCATGGGCCGAAAGATAGGGGTCGGCAAGATCGAATCCGCCCGTCCGGCGCGGTCGCGACGCCGCCGCCACCGTCAGTTCCGTGACAGGGGGGGAAATCCGGGCTAAAAGAGGCGCCGTGAAGACTCCCGAGGTCAGGGAATGAAGTTCAAGCCGTCGCGCGCCCATGTCGCCTTCGCCCACGATGTCGTCATGGCCGCGTCTTCGTTCGTCGCCGCGCTGTATCTGCGGCTGGGCGACGGGCTGTGGCTGCTGTGGAGCAATGGCGATCTGCTGCTCGGCGTCGCGCTGTTCGTCGCCGTCGCGGTGCCGGTGTTCCTGTCGCTGCGCCTCTATCGCGGGGTGTGGCGTTACGCCTCGACCAACGACATGGTCGGGCTGGTGCGCGCCGCCACCCTGACGGTGACGGCGTTCACCGTGCTGCTGTTCCTGGTCAACCGGTTGCAGACGCTGCCGCGCTCGGTGCTGATCATCAACTGGCTGGTGCTGCTGATCCTGCTGGGCGGGCCGCGCTTCATCTACCGCAATTTCAAGGATCGCCGGCAGGCCCGCCGCTTCGCCAATCCCGACGCGGTGCCGGCGCTGCTGGTCGGCGCCGGCGACGAGGCCGAATTGTTCATCCGCGCCACCCGCTCGGCGGCGGCGGAATACCGCGCCGTCGGCGTGGTCAGCGCCCGCGGCGCCCGGGTCGGCCGCAACATCCACGGCATCGAGGTGCTGGGGGCGATCGACGAACTGGCCGAGGTGGTGGCCGAACTGCGCAAGCGCGGACAGGCGCCGCAACGGCTGATCATCACCGATCACGGCCTCGACGGCGCCACCGTCCGCGCCTTGCTCGACGAAGCCGACCGGCTCGGCCTCGCGCTGGGGCGGATCCCCCGTCTGACCGAACTGAACGGCGTCGACGAGACGGTGCCGATCCGCCCGATCGCGGTCGAGGACCTGCTCGGCCGGCCGCAGCAGGCGCTCGACCGCAGCGGGCTCGAAGCGATGATTCGCGGCCGGCGGGTGATGGTCACCGGCGCCGGCGGGTCGATCGGTTCGGAACTGGTGCGCCAGATCGCCGCCTGCGGCCCCGAGCGGCTGGTGCTGTTCGAGGCCTGCGAATTCAATCTCTACAGCATCGACCAGGAACTGACCGCGCTGCCCAACGGCCCGCGCGTGGTGCCGCTGCTGGGCGACGTGCGGATGGCGGCCCGGGTCGGCGAGGCGATGGACACCCACCGCCCCGAACTGGTGTTCCACGCCGCCGCCCTCAAGCATGTGCCGATGGTCGAACGCAATCCCGAGGAAGGGATTCTGACCAACGCCGTCGGCACCCGCATCGTCGCCGATGCCTGCGTCGCCGCCGGGGTGCGGGTGATGGTGCAGATCTCGACCGACAAGGCGGTCAATCCCACCAACGTGATGGGGGCGACCAAGCGGGTGGCCGAGATGTACGCCCAGGCGCTCGATCTCGCCGCCGGGGGCAATCCGGGCGGCACCCGTTTCGTCACCGTCCGCTTCGGCAACGTGCTGGGCTCGACCGGCTCGGTGGTGCCGCTGTTCCAGAAGCAGCTCGCCGCCGGCGGGCCGCTGACCGTCACCCACCCCGAGATGACCCGCTATTTCATGACCGTGCGCGAGGCGGTCGAGCTGGTGTTGCAGGCCTCGCGCCTCGGCGCCACCGACGCCGCCTATCGCGGCAAGATCTTCGTGCTCGACATGGGCGAGCCGGTGCGGATCGTCGATCTCGCCCGCCAGATGATCCGCCTCGCCGGGCTGCGCCCCGACCAGGACATTTCGATCGCCTTCACCGGCCTGCGCCCGGGTGAAAAACTGTTCGAGGAGATTTTCCACGGCGCCGAACCGCCGGTCGCCACCGGCGAGCCCGGCCTGCTGCTGGCCGCGCCGCGCGCGGTCGAGGCGGTGCCGCTCGGCCGCGCCATCGACGACCTGCGCGAGGCCAGTCTGGCCCGGCGCGGCGAGGCGGCGCTGGCGATCCTGCGCCGGCTGGTGCCGGAATATCAGCCGTCGCGGGCCGGGGCCACCCCCGCCCCGGCGACGGAGTAGCGCGCGATGTGCGGCCTGGTCGCCCTGTTCGCCGCCGCCGGCGCACCGCCGGTCGATCCGGCCGAGTTACTGGCGATCCGCGACCGGATGGCGGCGCGCGGCCCCGATGGCGCCGGTAGCTGGCTCAGCCCCGACCGCCGGGTCGGGCTCGGCCACCGCCGCCTGTCGATCATCGACCCCGGCCCGACCGGGGCCCAGCCGATGGTCAGCGCCGACGGGACGATGAAGGTGGTCTTCAACGGCGAGATCTACAATTACCGCGCCCTGCGCGCCGGGCTGGAGGCCGAGGGGGTGCGGTTGCGTTCCGGTTCCGACACCGAGGTGGTGGTCGAGCTGCTGCGCCGCTACGGCCCCGGGGTACTGTCGTCGCTGCGCGGCATGTTCGCGCTGGTGGCGTGGGACGGGCGGGCGCGGCGGCTGATCGCCGCCCGCGACGGCCTCGGCATCAAGCCGCTCTACCTCGCCGAGGCCGGCGGCACGGTGCGGATCGCCTCCCAGGTCAAGGCGCTGCTGGCCGGCGGCCGGATCGACACCAGCCCCGACCCGGCCGGTCATGCCGGTTTCTTCCTGTGGGGGCATGTCCCCGAGCCGTTCACCCTCTATCGCGGCATCCGCGCCCTCGCCCCCGGCAGTTGGGAAAGCTGGGATGCCGACGGCAGCCACCGCCACGGCCGTTTCTTCGACCTGACCGAGACGCTGCGCGGCGACGGCGGCGACGGTGCGGTGCCGACCCTGGCCGAGGCGCTGGCCGACAGCGTCGCCCATCACCTGATCGCCGACGTGCCGGTCGGACTGTTCCTGTCGGCCGGACGGGATTCCGCCACCCTGTGCGCCCTGGCGGCGGCGCGGGCGCCGGGCCGGCTGGCGACGGTGACGCTCGGCTTCGACGAGTTCGCCGGCAGTCCGGGCGACGAGGTGCCGCTGGCCGAGCAGGTCGCTGCCGCCTACGCCACCGATCACGTCACCGAGCGGATCCCGGCCGGCGATTTCGCCGAGGCCCGCGAGCGGATCCTGGCCGACATGGACCAGCCCTCGATCGACGGGGTCAATGTCTGGCTGGTGGCCCGCGCCGCCGCCCGCCGGGGCCTCAAGGTCGCCCTGTCCGGCCTGGGCGGCGACGAGCTGTTCGGCGGTTACGACACCTTCCGCAAGGTGCCGCGTCTGGTGCGGCTGATGCGGCCGCTGGCGGCGCTGCCCGGTCTCGGCGACGGGTTGGCCCGTCACGGCGCCAGCCTCGCCCGCCGCCTCGGCCGGCCCAAGGCCGCCGGGCTGATCGCCTGGGGCGGCAGCCTGCCCGAGGCCTATTTCCTGCGCCGCGCTTTGTTCCTGCCCAACGAGCTGCCGGCGGTGATGGACCCCGACCTGGCCCGCGCCGGGCTCGACCGCCTCGCCTTGCGCGACCGCCTCGCCGCCTGTGTCGCCGGGATCGAGGATCCGCGCCGGGCGCTGTCCTGCCTGGAAATGAGCTGCTACATGCGCTCGCAATTGCTGCGCGACGCCGATTGGGCCGGGATGGCGCACGGGGTCGAAATCCGGGTGCCGCTGGTCGATACCACCCTGCTCGGCGCGGTGCTGCGGATCGGTGCCGCCGATGGCCGCCTGCCGGGCAAGGCCGAGATGGCCGCCTGCGCCGCCCCGCCGCTGCCGGCGGCGCTGCTGAACCGGCCCAAGACCGGCTTTTCGGTGCCGGTGGCGCGCTGGCTGGGCGAATCCTCGCTGCGCGGCTGGGCCGGACGGGTCCACCGCGCCCAGGTCGCCGCGTCATGAGCCGGCGCGACCGCCTCGCCGCGCTGGTCCTGCCCGGGGTGCGGCTATGGCGCCGGCTGGCGCCCGGCGGCTTCCGCATCCTGCTGCTGCACGACGTGCCGCCGGCCCAGCGCCCGGTACTGGCGCGGATCCTCGCTGATCTCGCCGCCGCTGGCCGCCTGATCGGCCCGGCCGAGGCCGAGGCGCTGTTGGACGGGGCGCCGCCGCCGCCCGGCCCGCCACCGCTGCTGGTCAGCTTCGACGACGGCTTCATCTCCAACCGCGTCGTCGCCGACTCGATCCTGGCGCCGCTGGGGATCCGGGCGCTGCTGTTCGTCTGCCCCGGCCTGATCGAACTGGCCCCGGCCGAACAGGCGGCCGCCGTCG
>JBDLVO010000176.1:0-6208 GCA_039804805.1 Pseudomonadota bacterium | reverse complement strand
AGGAGTTTGCGACCATGTCCTGCCACATCCTGGTCACCGGCGGCGCCGGCTATCTCGGCTCGATCCTGGTGCCCGAACTGTTGCGCGCCGGCCACCGCGTCACCGTGCTCGACAATTTCCTGTTCCGGCAGGCCTCGCTCAATCATTGCGTCGCCGACCCCGCTTTCGACGTGGTGCGCGGCGACGTGCGCGATCAGGCGCTGGTCAAATCGCTGTTGGCCAAGGCCGACATCGTGATCCCGCTCGCCGCTTTGGTCGGGGCGCCGCTGTGCAAGCAGGACCCGGTCGGCGCCACCAGCGTCAACCTCGATGCCCAGCTGGCCCTGGTCAAGGCGCTGGCGCCGTCGCAGCGGGTGCTGATGCCGATCACCAATTCCGGCTACGGCATCGGCGAGGCCGGCAAGTTCTGTACCGAGGACAGCCCGATGCGGCCGATCTCGCTCTACGGCATCCACAAGGTCGAGGTCGAGAAGGCGGTGCTCGACCACGGCAACGCGATTTCGTTCCGCCTCGCCACCGTGTTCGGCATGTCGCCCCGGATGCGGCTCGACCTGTTGGTCAACGACTTCACCTATCGCGCGGTCAACGATCGCTTCATCGTGCTGTTCGAGGGCCACTTCAAGCGCAATTACATCCATGTCCGCGACGTCACCCGCACCTTCCTGCACGGCATCGACCAGTTCGAGACGATGAAGGGCCGCCCCTACAATGTCGGCCTGTCCGAGGCCAATTTGTCGAAGATCGAGTTGTGCCAGCGGATCAAGGCCCATGTCCCCGATTTCGTCGTGCTCGAAGCCCCGGTCGGCGAGGATCCCGACAAGCGCGACTACATCGTTTCCAACGAGCGGCTGGAAGCGACCGGCTGGCGCCCGGCCTTCGGGCTCGATCTCGGGCTGGCCGAACTGGTCAAGGGCTATCGCATGATCCGCAACAGCGTCTACAGTAACGTCTGACGGTTCGGCGCCCCCTGTCGGGCTGCCGCCCGAACCCGCCCGGGGCTTACGCCCCGGACCCCCCTTATTTTTGAAAATCAAGGGGGGTTGGGGCATCGCCCCAAACGGGGCCGGGGCGGTAGCCCCGTAACCTCCCCCCGCCGCCCGTCGCGGAGGCCCCCCATGTCCGATCTCTCCCTCGGCATCCTCGGCATGACCTGCGCCGCCTGCTCGACCCGGCTCGAACGGGTGCTGAGCCGGCTCGACGGAGTCGAGCGCGCCCTGGTCAGCCTGCCGGCCGAGCGCGCCGATTTGCGCTACGACCCGGCCCGGGTCGGCTTGGCCGAGATCGAGGCGGCGATCCGCCGCGCCGGCTTCGCCCCCGATCCGGCCCGCCGGGGCGAGGAGGAAGACCTCGACCGCGCCGAGGCCGCCCGCGCGGCGCGCGGCCGGCGCGAATGGCTGCTGCTGGCCTTCGCCGCGCTGCTGACCCTGCCGCTGGTGGCCGAGATGGGCGTGATGGTCGCCGCCCCTCACGCCCACTTCACCCTGCCGCCCTGGCTGCAACTGGCGCTGGCCGGGCTGGTGCTGGCCGGGCCGGGAGCGCGCTTCTACGCCGGCGCCTGGGCGGCGCTGCGCAACGGCGCCGGCAACATGGATCTGCTGGTGGTGCTGGGCAGCTCGGCCGCGTTCGGTCTGTCGGCGGCCCGCGTCATCGCCGGCAGCGACGGCCCGTTCTATTTCGAGGGCGCGGCGGTGGTGGTCACCCTGGTCCTGCTCGGCAAGGTGTTGGAGGGACGCGCCCGTCACGCCGCCGCCGGAGCGATCCGCGCCCTGATGCGGCTGGCCCCGCCCACCGCCCGGGTCGAGCGCGACGGACTCGAACTCGATGTCCCGGCCGCCCTGGTCGGCCTCGGCGAGAGTGTGGTGATCCGCCCCGGCGAGCGGGTGCCGGTCGATGGCCTGATCCTGGCCGGGGCCAGCAGCCTCGATGAATCCCTGATCACCGGCGAAAGCCTGCCGGTGCCGCGCGGCCCGGGCGAGGCGGTGGTGGCCGGATCGATCAACGGCGAGGGCCTGCTGCGGGTCGAAACCCAAGGCGTCGGCGCCGAATCGACCCTCGGCCGGATCATCCGTCAGGTCCGCGCCGCCGAGGCCAGCAAGGCGCCGATCCAGGCCACGGTCGATCGGGTGGCGGCATGGTTCGTCCCGGCGGTGGTGGCGCTGGCGGCGGCGACCTTCCTGATCTGGTGGCTGGTCCTGGCCGCCCCGGCCGACGGCTTCGTTGCTGCCGTGTCGGTGCTGGTGGTGGCCTGCCCCTGCGCCCTCGGCCTCGCCACCCCGGCCGCGATCATGGTCGGCACCGGCGTCGCCGCCCGCCACGGCATCCTGATCCGCGACGCCGCCGCGCTCGAACTGGCCCACCGCGTCAAACTGGTCGCGTTCGACAAGACCGGCACCCTGACCGAGGGCCGCCCGGCTTTGGCCGCGCTCCACCCGCTGGCTCCCCTTGATGAGACCGAGTTGCTGCGCCTCGCCGCCTCGGCCCAGCGCGGCAGCGAACACCCGCTCGGCCGCGCTTTGGTCGCCGCCGCCGAGGCCCGGGCCCTGCCGCTCGATCCGGTCGAGGAGTTCCGCGCCATCCCCGGCCGGGGCCTCGAAGCCCGTGTCGGCGGCGCGACCCTGCTGATCGGCAGCCGCCGCCTGTTTGCCGAACGCGGCCTGCCGCTTGGCCCGCTCGATCCGCTCGCCGATGCCGAGGAGGCCCAGGGCCGCGCCTTGATGGCGGTGGCCCGCGACGGGGTGCCGCTCGGCCTGATCGCCCTGGCCGACCCGCCCCGTCCCGGTGCGGCGGCGGCATTGGCCACCCTGCAAAAACTGGGCATCGCCACCGCGATGCTGACCGGCGATTCTCCCCGCGCCGCCGCCGCGGTGGCGGCCCAACTCGGCGTGACCCGGGTCGAGGCCGCCCTGCTGCCCGGCGACAAAAGCGTTGCTTTGGCCCGTTTGCGCCGGGAAGCCGGCGTGGTGGCGATGGTCGGCGACGGTGTCAACGATGCCCCGGCCCTGGCCGCCGCCGATATCGGCATCGCGCTGGGCAGCGGTAGCGACGCGGCGATGCGCGCCGCCGGCCTGACCCTGATGCGGCCCGACCTCGCCTTGGTCGCCGACGCCCTGGCTTTGTCCCGCGCCACCGCTACCCGCGTCCGCCAGAACCTCGCCTGGGCCTTCGTCTATAACCTGCTGGCCCTGCCGGCGGCGGCCTGCGGCCTGCTGTCGCCGATGATCGCCGCCGCCGCGATGGCGTTCTCGTCGCTGTCGGTGGTGTCCAACGCCCTGTGGCTGCGCCGCTGGCGGCCACCCGGGCGGTAGCATTTCCCGACAACCGACGGGTTCCAAGGGCCTTGCGGCCCTTGGCGGGTGTGGGCAGAGCCCACGTTTTCCTTTTTGACTTACCCCGCCACTTGGGCCGCGAGGTCGGCGGCGACGCGATCGATCACCGGCCCCCAGCTTTCGTCCTGGCCCTGGCGGAACAGGGTGACGGTGGGGTACCAGGGCGAATCGCTGCGCTCGGTCAGCCAGCGCCAGTCGCAGGCGAAGGGCAGCAGGATCCAGGTCGGCTTGCCGAGCGCGGCGGCGAGGTGGGCCACGGCGGTATCGGCGGTGATCACCAGATCGAGCGTTTCGACCAGGGCGGCGGTGTCGTCGAAATCCTTCAGCCCGTCGCGGACGTCGCGCAGGCCGGGCAGCGCCGGCAGCATCATCGCGTCGCCGAAGCGGATTTCCTTTTGCAGCGAGATCAATTCGACCCCCGGCAGGGCCAGCGGGGTCAACTGGGCCAGCGGGATCGAGCGGTTGGCGTCGTTGCGGTGCTGGGCATTGCCGCTCCAGGCCAGCCCGACACGGAGGGCGCGGCGCGGCCCGAGGCGCTGTTCCCAGGCCGCGACCGCCTGGGCTTCGGCCGCGAGGTAGCGCCGGGGCGCCGGGATGGTGTCGAGCCGGGTGTCGAACAGGCGCGGCAGGCTGAGCAGCGGGCAGAAGCAGTCGAACGGCGGCAGCATGAACAATTCGCCCCGCATCGCCACCCCGGCCACCCCCTCGACCCGGCCGAGCAATCGGGTCAGCGGCGGTTCGACCGCCAGCAGCACTCGCGCCCCCCGCGCCGCCAGCAGCGCGGCGTAGCGGCAGAACTGGATGGTGTCGCCGAAGCCCTGTTCGGTGTGGAGCAGGATGGTGCGGCCGGCCAGCGGTTCGCCGCCGTCCCAGCGCGGCTGGCGGTAGGGGGGCAGCGCGGCCTTCAGCTCGGTATTGTCCCAGCGCGCCTCGTAATCGGCCCAGCCGCGCGGGTAATCGCCGCGCAGCAGGTGGCAGAGGGCGCGGTTCCAGCGTGATTTGGCGTGGTCGGGCTTGAGCAGCAGCGCCCGGTCGTAGCTCTCGATCGCCGCCTCGATCCGCATCGCGGCGCCGAGGGCGATGCCCCGGTTGTAATGTGGTTCCTGATAGGCCGGATCAAGGCCGATGGCGATGTCGTAGCTGGCCACCGCCTCGTCGAACCGGCCCATTTCCCGCAGGGTCAGGCCGCGATTGTTGTAGGCCTCGGCATAGCCGGGGCGGGCGGCGATCGCCTCGGCGTAGGCGGCCAACGCCGCATCGAAGGCGCCGCGCTGCTTGTAGAGGTTGCCCCGGTTGAGCAGCGCCTCGGGATAGGCCGGGCGCAATCCGGCGGCGATGTCGTAGCTGGCGGCGGCCTCGTCGAGCCGGCCCAGTTCCTTCAGCACGATGCCGCGATTGTTGTAGGCTTCGGCGCAACCCGGCCGCAGGGCGATCAGGGCGTCGTAATTGGCCAGCGCCTCATCGTGGCGGCCGAGCCGGATCAGCAGGGTGCCGCGATTGATCACCGCCTCGATGTAGTCGGGGCGCAACGCCACCGCCCGGTCGTAATCGGCCAGCGCCTCTTCCAGCCGCTCGGCCTCGGTCAGCAGGGCGGCGCGGATGTAATGGGCCTGGGCCTGGCTCGGATCGACCGCCAGCACCGCGTCATAGGCCTCGAGCGCCGCCTCGCGGCGGGTGAGGCGGGTCAGCAGCCCGGCGCGCCGCATCAGGGTGGGGACATGGGTCGGCCGCAGCGTCAGCGCGCCCTCGCAGGCCGCCAGCGCCGGCTCCAGCCGGCCCTGGCGGGCCAGGATCTCGGCCCGTTCCTGATAGGCCTCGAAACAATCCGGCTTGAGGGCGAGGGCGCGGTCGAGGCTGGCCAGCGCGTCGGCGGGGCGGTCGAGGTCGCGCAGCACCAGGGCACGGTTGACATAGGCCTCGGCCGAAGCCGGCCGCAGGGCGATGCAGTGGTCGTAATCGGCCAGCGCCGCCGCGAATTGTTTCTGTTCGCGCAGGATGTTGGCGCGGTTGCCGTGCGCCTCGGCATAATCGGGCTTGAGGGCGATCGCCTGATCGCAGGCGAGCCGGGCCGCGTCGAGCTTGCCGGCGTGGCGCAGGGTGACGGCGAGGTTGTTGTGGACCGGCGCGTTGCCGGGCAACACCGTGGCGGCGTGGCGCAGCAGGGTTTCGGCTTCGGCCAGTTGCCCGGTCTGGGTGTGGCACACCCCGAGCAGATGCAGCGCGTTGAAATGGTCGGGGTCGAGCGCCAGCGCCTTGCGGTAGCGTTCGACCGCCTCGGCGATCTGCCCCCGCTTCTGCAGGGCGAGGCCCTCGGCGAACAGGGAATCGGCGGTCTGCTGGAAGGACGTCATCTCGACCCGCTCGCGAGGAGGAAAGTGATCATACGCGGCGCCGGTCCGGATTCCGGCGGCGCCGCGTCAAGGTGCCGGTTTTTGCCGGGGCTGGCAATCCCGGCCGTGGCGGGGCCCGGTGGGTTATTCGCTTTTGGCGCGCCGGTTGAGCATCGGCTTCATCCCCTCGATCGCCTGCACCACCCGGTCCGCCGGCATTTGGCGCAGGTCGATGCCGAACCAGCCGTCCGGCACCTCCAGCATGCGTTGATCGACGCTGCCGACCTGAAGGTGGGACAGGGTCATCTCGACCGGGCCGGGGGTGCCGCCGGCCCCGCCGCTGACCGTGCCGACGGCGCGGACGACGATGTCGTCGCGGGTGGTCCAGATCTCACCCTGGAAGCCGCCCTTGGGGCCGCTGGCGGTGGCGGTCCAGCGGGTGACGCGCAGGCCGCCCAGGGTTTCCTCGCCGATCCGCTGGCGTTCGACCTGCCAGGAATTCAGTCCGCCGACCAGACCGCTGGCGGCGTCGAGCGACAGGGTGACGTACCA
>JBDLVO010000175.1:0-3089 GCA_039804805.1 Pseudomonadota bacterium | reverse complement strand
ACCCGCACCTCGGTGATGGTGATGCCCCGACCCTGGAGATCGGGGTCGCGAAAGCCCCCCCGCTCGACCAGAGCCGCGACAATATGGCGAAGCTCCTCGCCGACCCGCAACTGACGTTGCGTGGGCGGCTTGCTGGCACGGGTCATGATGGTCCTCCGGCCGGGCGGGAAGCGGCGCGACGCCCCTTTACAGGGTCGCCGCGATCTCCTCGATCTCGAAGCACTCGATCACATCGCCGGCGCGGATGTCCTCGTAATTGGCGAAGGACATGCCGCATTCGTAGCCGTCGCGCACTTCCTTGACGTCGTACTTGAAGCGCTTGAGCTGGGCCAGATCGCCGGTATGGATCACCACGTCGTCGCGCAGCAGGCGCACCTTGCTGCCGCGCTTGACGATGCCCTCGGTGACCACGCAGCCGGCGACCTTGCCGACCTTGGTGATCGAGAACACCTCGCGGATCGAGGCGTAACCGAGGAAGCGTTCCCGCAGCTCGGGGGCCAGCATCCCCGACAGCATCTTCTTCAGATCGTCGGTGACGTCGTAGATGATCGAGTAGTAGCGGATCTCGACCCCATCGCGGCGGGCCATGTCGCGGGCCTGCGGATTGGCGCGGACATTGAAGCCGATGATCAGGCCGCCCGAGGCCTTGGCCAGGGTGACGTCCGATTCGTTGATGCCGCCGACCGCCGAATGCAGCAGCCGCACCTTGACCGAGTCGTTGCCGATCTTCTCGAGGGTGGCGCTGATCGCCTCGACCGAGCCCTGCACGTCGCCCTTGACCACCACCGGCAGTTCCTTGACGTCGCCGGCCTTGATGGCGACGAACATCTGCTCGAGCGTGCTGCGCTGGGCGAGACGGGCGCGGGCGTCGCGATCGACCCGCTGACGATAGGAAGCGATCTCGCGGGCGCGGGCCTCGTCCTCGACGATGACGAAATCGTCACCGGCCGACGGCGTGCCCTGGAGACCGAGCACCTCGACCGGGCTCGACGGGCCGGCCTCGCGCAGCGAATTGCCGTGATCGTCGACCAGGGCGCGGACACGACCCCATTCGGCGCCGGCGACGAACACCTCGCCGACCCGCAGCGTCCCCTTCTGCACCAACACGGTAGCGACGGAGCCGCGGCCCTTTTCCATCTTGGCCTCGATCACCACGCCCTGGGCGATGCGCTCGGGGTTGGCGCGCAAATCGAGGATTTCGGCCTGGAGCAGGATCGCTTCCTCGAGCTTGTCGAGATTGATCCGCTTCTTGGCCGACACTTCGATCGCCAGCACGTCGCCGCCGAGATCCTCGGTGACCAGTTCGTGCTGGAGCAGTTCCTGGCGCACCCGGTCGGGATTGGCGTCGGGCTTGTCGATCTTGTTGATGGCGACGATGATCGGCACGCCGGCCGCCTTGGCGTGGCGGATCGCCTCGACCGTCTGCGGCATGATGCCGTCATCGGCGGCAACCACCAGCACGACGATATCGGTCACCTTGGCGCCACGGGCGCGCATCGCGGTGAAGGCTTCGTGGCCGGGGGTGTCGATGAAGGTGATGCGGCCACCGCTGTGCATCTGCACCTGATAGGCGCCGATATGCTGGGTGATGCCGCCGGCTTCGCCCGACACCACGTCGGTTTCGCGCAGGGCGTCGAGCAGCGAGGTCTTGCCGTGATCGACGTGACCCATGATGGTGACCACCGGCGGACGCGGCACCCGGGCCTCGTCCTCGTCGGCCTCGCCACCCAGGCCGAGCAGCACGTCGGCTTCGGAGACACGGCGGGCCTTGTGGCCGAACTCGGCCACCACCAGCTCGGCGGTGTCGGCGTCGATGGTCTGGTTGATGCTGGCCATCACGCCCATCCGCATCAGCACCTTGATCACGTCGGCGCCGCGGGTGGCCATGCGGTTGGCCAGTTCCTGCACGGTGATGGTCTCGGGAATGATCACGTCGCGAATCACCTTTTCAGCGCCGGCCTGCTGATGCTTGAGGCGCTCGCGTTCGCGGGCGCGCTTGACCGCCGCCAGCGAACGGCCGCGCTCGGAGCGGTCGTCCTCGGTCAAGGCGTCGGTGATGGTCAGCTTGCCGGTGCGGCGGCGCGGTTCGCTGCGCTTGACCGGGGCGGGCTTGTGAAGGGCGGCACGCTTCTTGGCGCGTTCCTCCTCCTCTTCCTCCTCCTCGGTGCGGGGCGCGGGCGGGGCGTCGCCGGTGGCAGGCGCGGCCGCGCCGGCAGGCGCGGCGGTCTTGGCCGCGCCGACGGGCGCGGCGGTCTTGGTCGCGGCGGCGGCGGGCGCGGCGGTCTTGGCCGCGGCGGGCGCGGCAACCTCGGCCTCGGCGCGGGCGGCCTGGGCAACGGCCTCGGCCTCGGCGCGGGCGGCCTGCTCGGCCTCCTCGACGACACGGCGGGCCTCGGCCGCCTTCTCCTCCTCGGCGCGGCGGATCGCCTCGGCCTCGGCCTCGATGCGGCGGCGAACCTCTTCCTCGGCGGCGCGGCGGCGGGCCTCTTCCTCGGCGCGCTGCGCCTCCTGAAGGGCACGGGCACGGGCCTGCTTTTCGTGATTGGTCAGATCGTGGGCGCTGACGGCGCGGGCGGCGGCCTCGACCTTGGCCACCGCCGCGGCGAGATCGGCCTCGGCGGCGGAATGGACGCCGTCCTTCACCTCATGCATCGCGCCACCGACGCTGCTGAAGGTACGCTTCTTGCGGACCTCGACGGTCACCGTCTTGGACCGGCCATGGGAAAAGCTTTGCCGGACCTGGCCGGTCTCGACGGTCTTCTTCAGCTCGAGCTTGCCCGGTTGGGGCAGCTTCAGCGGGGCCTTACGATCTTGATCCTTGGAATCGCTCATGTATGACTTCGTCTCTCTCGCGGCCTGTTTGGCGGCCGGATTGCCACCGGTCCGAGCCCGGTCAACCGTCGCCGGACGGGCCGGCTCCTCCCCCCGCCGACGGGCTTCGGTTCCCGCCGGGATTCCCTGCGTCGCCCTCGGAGCACACCTCCGCCAGCAACGCCGCGTCAGCCGCCAGCCGGCCGGCCAGCCGGCCCGGCGCCAGACAGACATGAACGGTGCGGTCGCGGCCGAACACGCCGCCCAACGCCGCCGAA
>JBDLVO010000174.1:0-2510 GCA_039804805.1 Pseudomonadota bacterium | reverse complement strand
CAGGGCGATGTCCTTCAGGTGGATCGAGTGGCCGATCTCGACGCCGGACAGGTCGATCTCGATCTGGTGCGGGATCGCCTCGGGATTGCAGGTCAGCTCGATCTCGTGCAGTTCGAGATTGACCACGCCGCCCTTCTTGACGCCCGGGCACTTGTCCTCGTTGACGACATGGACCGGCACCTTGACGTGAACGGCGTGATCGGCCGACACGCGCAGGAAATCGACGTGCAGCGGCTGGTCGGTGACCGGGTGGAACTGGACGTCACGGGCCAGGGCGCGCTCGGAGACGCCGTTGCCGAGGTCGATGGTGAACAACTGGGTGAAGAACCCGGGCTTGTGCAGCTGGGCCCACAGCACGCGGGGGTCGAGCTGGATCAGGGTGGCGGGCTTCTTCTCGCCATAGATGACGCCGGGAATCTTCTTGGTACGGCGAACGGCGCGGGCGGCCCCCTTTCCGCTCAGCTCGCGCGGCTCGGCAGCGATGATGATCGCATCGGACATGTCGGTTCTCTCCTGACAGGACAAAAGGCGCGGCCTCCAGGGGTGCCGCGCCGAAAGGCGGTCCCATACACCACCCCGCGCCGTCCTGGCAAGCAAAACCGCCGGACGGCGCGGCGGCGCGGCGGCCTATTTGCCCCAGATCGCCAGCCCGCCATAGACCAGCAGGGCGGCGAGGATCAGCAGGCCGAGGGCGCGGGTGGCGGGCGCGGGCGGCGCCGCCTCGGCGCGGGCGGCGGTGTCGGGATCAAGCTCGGTGTCGCCGCCGATCATCGGGGTGATCAGGTCCTGGTTCCGGCCGAAGCGATAATAAAGAATCGCCGCGACATGCAGGCCGGCCAGCCCGAGCAGCACCCAGCCGCCCAGGCGGTGCAGGCTCGACAGCGTCTTGACGGCGGCGCCCGACACCGCCCAGGCCAGCGGCCCGTCGGTGGCGATGTCGTCGCTGGTGAACAATCCGGTCGTCGCCTGGAGCAGCAGCAGGCCGAGCAGCACGCTGACGCTCCAGCCGCCGAGCGGATTGTGGCCGAAGCCGGGCCACATCCCGGCGGCGCGGTGGTCGCGCAGATAGGCCAGCACCGCCGCCGGGCCGCGCACGAAGCTGGTGAAGCGGGCGGTGAAGCTGCCGCCCACGCCCCAGGCGAGGCGGAACAGCACCAGGGTCAGCAGCAGCGTCCCGGCGCTGAGGTGCAGCGCCAGCGCGCCGTTGTAGCCGCTCAGCCACAGCACCGCGAACAGGACGGCCAGCGTCCAGTGGAACAGGCGGACCGGCAGGTCCCAGACCAGGACGCGGCGGGTCGGCAGGGAAGGGGAGGGGGGCATCGGCGGGTCTCCGGCGGGGGCGGGAATGCGCCCAAGGATAGGCTCTGCCCGTCATCGTTGCCAAGGTCGGGGCGTCCGCCCTGGCCACTTGGGGGGTCGTGACAGCCGGACGGCAACCTGATAGTGTCGCCGGGGTCGGTTGTTGCTCGTATCCGCCATCGCCAGTCGAGGCTCCGTTGACCCGGCCCACCCTGATCGCCGTTATTGGACTTGCCGTCGCGGCCGTCGCCGCGCTGCTGGCCTTCCAGCATGAACGCGAGGATCCCCCGCCCCCCGCCACCGCCACGCCGGCGCCGGCCCCCGCGCCCGCCGCGGCGGCCGAGGCCCGCCGCCCCTCCTTCGACGTGGTGCGCGTCGGCGGCGAGGGCAATGCGGTGCTGGCCGGCCGGGCCCACCCCGGGGCGCTGGTCCAGATCTTCGACGGCGGCGCCGAACTGGGGCGGGTCACCGCCGACGGGCGTGGCGAATGGGTGTTTGTTCCCGCCGGGGCCCTGCCGCCCGGGGCGCGCGAATTGCGCCTGCGCGCCACCGGTCCCGAGGGCGAGGTGCTGGAGTCCGGCGAGCCGGTGGTGCTGGTGGTGCCCGAGCCGGGCAGCGGCCCCACGCTGGCGCTGAAATCGGCCCCGACCGGCGGCAGCGCCCTGCTGCAGGGGCCGGGGCCGGAGGGCACGCTGGCGGGCGGCCTCAGTCTCGATCTGATCGATCACGACGAGCGTGGCCACTGGATCGTGTCGGGCCGGGCGCCGGCCGGCGGGCGGATCCAGCTTTATCTCGACGACCGTTTCCTCGTCGGCGGCGAGGCCGATGCCGAGGGCGGCTGGCGGATCGCCGCCGCGCGGCCGGGCGACGGCTCGCACCGGGTGCGGGCCGATCTGATCGATGGCCGCGCCAAGGTGCTGGCCCGGGTCGAGGTGGTGTGGACCGCCGGCGAGCCGCTGCTGCACCTGCGTGACGGCGAGGTGGTGGTGGCCCCGGGCAACTCGCTGTGGCGGATCGCCCGGCGGGTCTACGGCCAGGGCGTGTCCTATACCGCGATCTTCGCCGCCAACCGCGAACGCATTCGTGATCCCGACCTGATCTATCCGGGTCAGGTCTTCACCGTCCCCTCGCGCTGAGGTGGCGACGGTTTCGACCCCGGAACGGCGGGGCCCGCCCCGCCGCAGCGGGCGTTTTCGAGATGAAAACCCCCT
>JBDLVO010000173.1:0-4314 GCA_039804805.1 Pseudomonadota bacterium | reverse complement strand
GCGCCGCCAAGGCCGCCTTGTCGCGGCCGAGCGCCTCAACCTCGCGCTCCGCCGCCTGCACCGCCTTGCGCAGCGGAGCCAACTGGGCGCGGTTCTGGGCGGCGGCGCGGCGGTCGGCCTTGCGGTCGGGGCCGGCGCCGTCGCGCTCGGGCCGGGCCTCGCGCCGGGCCTCGCGCGCCCGTTCGAGCAGCAGGCGGCGATAGGCGTCGAGATCGCCGTCGAACGCCGCCACCTTGCCGCCATCGACCAGCCACAGCCGGTCGGCCGCCAGTTCGATCAGGCGGGGATCATGGCTGATCAGGATCACCGCGCCGTCATAGGCGTTGAGCGCCGCCACCAGCGCCTCGCGCGCGTCGAGGTCGAGATGGTTGGTCGGCTCGTCGAGGATCATCAGATGCGGGGCGTCGCGGCTCATCAGCGCGAACAGCAGGCGCGACTTCTCGCCGCCGGAGAGGTTCGCCACCGGCACGTCGGCCCGTTCCTGCTCGAAGCCGAAACGGCCGAGTTGGGCGCGCACCCTGGCCTCGGGCGCGTCGGGCATCAGCGCCGCCATGTGATGGAAGGGGGTGCGCTCGGGCCGCAGTTCCTCGGTCTGGTGCTGGGCGAAATAGCCGATCCTGAGCTTGGGCGGCCGGCGCAGGCTGCCGGCCATCAGGTCGAGCCGGCCGGACAGGATCTTGGCCAGGGTCGATTTGCCGTTGCCGTTGGCGCCGAGCAAAGCGATGCGGTCGTCGCCGTCGATGCGCAGGTCGAGCCCGCGCAGCACCGCCCTTCCGTCATAGCCGGCGATTCCACCCTCGATCGCCAGGATCGGCGGGCTCAACGGATCGGGATCGGGGAAATCGAAGCTGACCGGGCGGTCCTCGACCACCGGCAACACCGTCTCCATCCGTTCCAGCATCTTGATCCGGCTCTGGGCCTGGCTGGCCTTGGTCGCCTTGGCGCGGAAACGGTCGATGAAGGACTGGATCTTGCGCCGCTGCTCCGTCTGCTTGGTGAAGGCCTTGGCCTGCAATTCCATCCGGGCGCGGCGGGTGGCCTCGAACTGGTCGTAATTGCCGCCATAGGCCACCAGCCGGCCGCCGTCGAGATGGACGATGCGATTGGCCACCTCGTTCAACAGCTCGCGGTCGTGGCTGATCACCAGCAGCGTGCCCGGCCAGGCGGCCAGATGGCTTTGCAGCCACAGCGTCGCCTCAAGGTCGAGATGGTTGGTCGGCTCGTCGAGCAGCAGCAGATCGGGATTGGAGAACAGCGCGGCGGCCAGCGCGACGCGCATCCGCCAGCCGCCGGAGAAATCCGACACCGGGCGGGTCTGCGCCTCGGCCGAAAAGCCCAGGCCGGACAGGATCGAGGCCGCCCGCGCCGGAGCGGAATGGGCGTCGATCGCGGCGAGGCGCTCGTGGATCTCGGCGATGCGGTGACCGTCGGTGGCGGTGTCGGCCTCGGCCAGCAACGCGGCGCGCTCGGCGTCGGCGGCCAGCACGCAGTCGATCAGGCTGGCGGGGCCGTCGGGGGCCTCCTGCGCCAGCCGCCCCAGCCGCGCCCGTGGCCGCGGCAGGATCTCGCCGCCATCGGCGTGCAGGTCGCCGGCGATCAGCTTGAACAGGGTCGATTTGCCGGTGCCGTTGCGCCCGACCAGCCCGACCCGCTGGCCGGGGGCGATGTGCAGTTCGGCCTGCTCGAACAAGGCGCGGCCGCCGTAGCGGAAGGTCAGATCGGTGATGTGCAGCATGGGCGGCTGCTTAGCATGGATCGGGCCAGGGCGGCTAGCGGGACGGGGGGATTTCGCGGACGCGAGCGGGCCGCCGCCCGCGCCCGCTCGGGGCGCGGGCGCCCCGAACCCCTGCTTTTTCGGGCGTCATCGAACCGTCTTGGCCGGGGAGGCATGCGACCGTTGCTCCCGGGGCGGGGTTGGCGTTATAACCCGGCCGCCCTCCCGCGCGTGCCGCGGGGCTTCGAGGGACCGCCTGTGCGCGCCCAAAGGGAAGACGCCCGAGCGCGGGGCAAGCAACCGCCATCAAGGATTCACCATTCATGGCTACCGAACGTACCCTGTCGATCATCAAGCCGGACGCGACCCGGCGCAACCTGACCGGCAAGATCAACGCCCGCTTCGAAGAGGCCGGCCTGCGCTTCGTCGCCCAGAAGCGCCTGCAGCTGACCAAGGCCCAGGCCGAGCAGTTCTACTCGGTCCATTCCGAGCGCTCGTTCTTCAACGACCTCGTCGCCTTCATGATTTCCGGCCCGGTGGTGGTCCAGGTGCTCGAAGGCGAAGGCGCCGTCGCCCGCAACCGCGAGATCATGGGCGCCACCAACCCGGCCAACGCCGCCCCCGGCACCATCCGCGCCGATTTCGCGGAATCGGTCGAGGCCAACTCGGTCCACGGCTCCGACTCGCTCGAGAACGCCGCGATCGAAATCGCCTACTTCTTCGCCGGGACCGAACTGGTCGGCTGATCCGCCGGCGGTTTCCCGTTGCGGGCAGGGGCGGCGACGCCCCTCGCTCCCCGCTTGCGCCCGCCGGCCGGCGGCTCCCCGGCCCGGCAGGCGCTCCGCCGCCCCGTCCCCTCCCGGACGGCCCACGGCAAAACAATCGAAAATATTCGAACCGACCACCAGGGACGGGCCAACCGCCCGCTCTGTTGCCCCGCCGGCATGACGATAGCGACCCGATTTTCGTCTTCCGCCCTGTTTTGACCCCGGCGCCGCCGCGATGTTGCCATTATCGTCGGCTTTGATGCCTCCGAAGCGCGATCCCCCGCCCAGACGCGCCAAACCCCCAAGGGAGGCAGGGTTGATTTCAATCATCGCGTTAAGCATAATGAAGCAAATGGCTCCAGCGGGGGTCCAGACGGAACCGGCTGGAGTGGGACGCTGCCATTGTGGCGGGTCCGCGGTCATGTTGCTCGTTCGGAGGATATGACGATGTCGAGCGTTGCTCTCCCTGTCGTCGATGGCGACGACGGTCTCGCCAAATATCTGCGTGACATCCGGGCCTTTCCGCTCCTCGAGGCCGAGGAGGAATTCATGCTGGCCCGGCGCCTGATCGATTACGGTGACACCGAGGCGGCACAGCGGCTGGTCACCAGCCATCTCCGCCTCGTCGCCAAGATCGCCATCGGCTATCGCCATTACGGCCTGCCGGTCGCCGATCTGATTTCGGAAGGCAATATCGGGCTGATGCGGGCGGTCAAGAAATTCGACCCCGACCGCGGCTTCCGCCTCGCCACCTATGCGATGTGGTGGATCAAGGCCTCGCTCAACGAATTCGTGCTGAATTCCTGGTCGCTGGTCAAGATCGGCACCCTGGCGGCGCAGAGAAGCTGTTCTTCAACCTGCGCCGGATCAAGTCGCGCCTGCGCCTGCTCGAAGCCGGCGATCTCGCCCCCGAGCATGTCAAGGCGATCGCCAAGGAACTTTCGGTCGAGGAAAGCGACGTGGTGGCGATGAACCGCCGGATGGCCGCGCGCGACGGCTCGCTCAACCTTCAGGTCGGCGAGAACGGCACCGAGATCCAGGACCTGCTGGCGGATGAGTCCGACAACCAGGAAACCCGCTACGGCCACCAGGAGGAACTGAGCAAGGGCCGCGTCCTGATCAATCAGGCCCTCGACCGCCTGACCGAGCGCGAACGCGAGATCTTCGTCGAGCGCCGCCTGCGCGACGACCCCGCCACGCTGGAGGAACTCGGCGTCCGCTATGGCGTGTCGCGCGAACGGATCCGGCAGATCGAGGTCAAGGCGTTCGAGAAGGTGCGCGGATTGGTCCAGGCCGGCTTCGTCCCGGCGGCGGCGGCCACGGCGTAACATGGACGAGCCAGGCGGGCTGCCGCCCGCCGGCCCGCCATCAATTGGCCGATCTTGGCATGCAATCGAACCATCTCGGCCTCGCTGGCGGCCGAGGCGGCCTTCGACTTGCCCCGAGAACGTCGCCGCCCCGCCTGACGCTTGAGGGCGCGGGGATCACCCCGCACCACCTCAGTCCGGGACCGCCCATCTAATCAGCCGATTCGCACATCGAGCCTGTGCGGCGCCCCATCATTCACCAGCGCCAATTGCAACGGCCGGACGACGACTTCCCTGCCGTCGAGCGCGGCGAAGACAACACCCCGTCCAATCCCCTCTCGATTGTCGACCAAAATCTCGTAGCGGGCCGCGCCGTACCGCAAGGTCAGGTCGACCCGACGCCAATCCTTGGGCAGGCAGGGATCGAGGTAGAGCGAACCGGCCGCCAGCCGCACCCCCAGGATTGATTCGAGTCCGGCCCGCTGCATCCAGCCGGATGAACCGGAATACCAGGTCCACCCCCCCC
>JBDLVO010000172.1:0-4890 GCA_039804805.1 Pseudomonadota bacterium | reverse complement strand
AACAGCGGCCGGGCCGAAACCATGTTGGTGAAATACAGGGCGGGAATCGCCATCTCCTTCGCGTGCTGCACCAGCGGAGTGACGCCGAGGGCCAGATCGGGCCGGGCGTCCCGCATCGCCGCGATGTCCTGTTCGAGGGTGGCGCGGAACTGGACATGGACGCCCTTGGCTGCCAGCCATTCGGCGTCGCCCTGGTTCCACGGCGTGCGCGGGGTGGCGGTGCCGACATAGGGCACCTCGGCCCCGGCCTCGACCATCAGCCGGGCCACCAGCAGTTCGGACCCCTCATACCCCGACACGGTGACGCGGGCCTTGATCGGATGGGCGTCGAGCGCGGCGCGGATCGCCGGCAGGGTGCGATCCTTGGCGGCGTCGATCTGCTTGTCGCCGATTCCGACCGCCTTGCCGATCGCCTCCAGCCAGGCCGCGGTGCCTTCGTACCCGACCGGGCCGGAGCCGACCACCGGCCGGCCGGCCGCCTGAAACTCGCGCACCGAATTGGTGTAGAACGGATGGATTGCGGCGGCGACGACGCAATCGAGCGCGGCATAAAGGTCGCGCCATTCGCGCGACGGCACCTGCGGCGCCAGCGCCAGCCCCATCGGCTGGAGCAGCCCGCCGATCACCATCGGGTCGGCCGGGAACAGCTCGCCCATCAGCGCGACGGTCGGCAGCTCGGCGCGACCGCCGCGCGGCGCCGCCACCGGGCCGGATTCGGCCTCGAGCCGGGCATAGCGCAGCATCGCCCCGCTCAGCACGTCCTTGGCCTCGGCGTGGGTCGGCACCCCGAAGCCGGGCACCTCGATGGCGATGATGCGCACCCCGTCGATCTGCTTCGGCAGCAGGTCGAGCGGCACCCCCGAGGCGGTGGGAACGCAGAGGCTGATCACGATGACGGTATCGACCTGCTCCGGCCGCGCCATCTGATAGACCGCCTTCTGCACGTCCTCGAACACCTGACCGCGCACCAGCGTCTCGGAATCGAACGGCACATAGCCGACGGTGCGCCGGGCGCCATAGAAATGCGAGGTGAAGGACAGGCCGTAGACGCAGCAGCCCGAGCCGACCAGGATGGTGGCGGTGCGCCGCATCCGCAGCCCGATGCGGAGCGCGCCGAAGGCCGGGCACATCGTCTGGGCCTGATCGTGCGGCCCCTTGGCCGGGACACTCCCCGCCGACGCGGTCTCCCCGCCGCCGGAGCAGCCGGGACCGGTCGAGGTCGGCGTGAGGAGGGTGGAGGACGACATCGACAGAGGCTTCCTTACGGGGTTTCGTAGATGACTTCGAGCGAGGGCTTGCGCGCCGCCTGAAGCCCACCCATATCCTCGGCGGTGGCCGGGATCAGGGTCACGTCACGGCCGACCGCGTCGCCCTTGAACAGGTTGAGGAGGCCTTCCTGCGACAGCGGCTTCGGATGGATCGGCGGCGCCAGATCGACCTGCTCGGCCAGCGCCGCGAACAGCGGACCCCACGCGCCATCGGGCTGGGCGACGATCTCATAGGCGGCCGACAGGCGCCGGATGCCCTCGTCGGCCGGAATGGTGGCAAGGATCGGAATTTCGACCTGGGCGGCGAAGGCCTGAGCCTCGCCGGTGCCGTCATCCTTGTTGATGACGATGCCGGCGACGCCGACATTGCCACCGAGGCGACGGAAATACTCGACCGCCGAACAGACGTTGTTGGCGACGTAGAGCGACTGGAGGTCGTTGGCGCCGACCACGATCACCTTCTGGCACATGTCGCGCGAGATCGGCAGACCGAACCCGCCGCACACCACGTCGCCGAGGAAATCGAGCAGGACGTAATCGAAATCCCAGTCATGGAAGCCGAGCTTCTCCAGGATCTCGAAGCCATGGATGATGCCACGGCCGCCGCAGCCGCGACCGACCTCCGGCCCACCCAGCTCCATCGCGAACACCCCGTCGCGCTTGAAGCAGACGTCACCGATCGTCACCTCCTCGCCCGCCGCCTTCTTGCGGGCCGAGGTCTCGATGATGGTCGGACAGGCGCGGCCGCCGAACAGCAGCGAGGTGGTGTCGCTCTTCGGATCACAGCCGATCAGCAGCACCTTCTTGCCGCGCTGGGCCATCATGTAGGAGAGGTTGGCGAGCGTGAAGCTCTTGCCGATGCCCCCCTTGCCATAGATGGCGATGATCTGGGTCTTGCCCGCCGCCCGGCTGCGGCCATCGGACAGGACGCCCGGCGCGGTCGCGCCTCCCTTGCCGGACGGAGGGACGCCATCAAGCGGCGCGGTCATGAGCAAGCTCCCCAATCGAGAATCATCTTGAGACAGGTCGGATCGCCGAAGGCGGTCCGATAGGCCTGGGCGGCCTCGGGCGCCGGATGGCGGTGGGTGATCAGGCCGTCGAGCGACAGCCGGCCGTCGCGGATCAGGGCCATCACCGCCGGCAGGTCCGGTTCGCGCCATTCGGCGGCGATGCGCAGCCGCGCCTCGCGCATGAAGGCGGGCGGGAAGGCGAAGCTGACCGGCTCGTGATAGAACCCGGCCAGCACCACCTCGCCGCCGGGGGCGAGACGGCCGATCAGGGTGTCGAGCAGGCCGACATCGCCGCTGACGTCGTAGATCGCGCGGTAATCCTGGCGGGTATCGGTGGCCGGATCGACCACCGCGTAGCCCTGCGCCCCGTCCATCCGCACCGGGTTGCGCTCCCACACCGTCGGCCGGGCGCCGAGCGCCACCGCGATGCGGGCGACCAGCCGGCCGAGCACGCCGTGACCGACGATCAGTTCGGGCAGGCGGGCGCCCTCGGCCGCCATGGTGTGATAGGCGGTGGCGGCCAGCGCCAGCAGCACGGCGCGCTCGCCGAGCGAGTCCTCGACCGGATGGACCCGGGCGCCCGGCACCACCACCCGCTGGGCGGCGCCGCCGAACAGGCCGCGCACATCGCCATAACAGCGGGCGCCGGGCACGAACACCCGCTCGCCGACATGGCGGCCGGAAGCCGGGCCGGCCAGCGCGACGCGGCCGACCGATTCATAACCGGGAACCAGGGGATAGCCCATGCCGGGAAACGGCGGCATGCGGCCGGTATAAAGCAGACGTTCGGTGCCGGTGCTGATGCCGCTCCACTCGATATCCACGACGACATCCGCGTCACCGGGAGGCGTCAGTTCCAATCGACTAAGCTCGAGGCGCTCCGGTTCCGTGAGCACGACGGCAATGGTGTTCATCCACTTCCCCCAGCGGATCCCTTACGGGCCAACCTTCGTCCGAGGCGCCAGTTTATGCTGGCCGACCCCGCTGTCAATCGATTTCTACCGGATCGACCCGACCCCGATCGTGGAAAAATTCCGGACCAACCGATTGAAAAGACACGCTTTTCTTGCAAGGTCCCGACCAGCGGCGAACAGGCGCGCCCCGCCCCGTCCCGCCGCAACCGCGACGAGAGGAGCCAGGGAACAAAGCCGGTCTGGAACGGGCGGCGACGGCCTCAGGCGGCGCGGCGCAGCTTCTTCGGCAGCAGGCTCGACACCTGCTGATGGATCAGGGTCTGCAACGCCTCGCGACCGGGGCAGTCCGGGATCGCGGCGATCGCCGCCGCCGACAGTTCGTCGAGCCGGCGCAACGCCCCGGCGAGGCCGAGCTGCAACGCCGCGCTGGGGCGGTCGTTGGCGCGGTCCTGACCGGTCGGCTTGCCGATCTCCTCGGGCTTGGCGGCGACGTCGCGGATGTCGTCGAGCACCTGATAGGCCTCGCCCAGCCGTTCGCCCAGCGCGCGCCACGCCTCGGGATCGGCCCCGGCGGCGGCGGCGCCGGCCATGGTGGCGGCGGCGAACAGGGCGCCGGTCTTCTGCTGGTGGTATTCGGACAGGTTGATCTGGTCCTCGCACTCCCAGGCCTGACCGGCGATGATGCCGGTCGGCGCGCCGACCGAGCCGCCGACCATCAGCATCAGGGGGGCGATCCGCTCCGGCCGGGGCACCCCGGCCAGCGCCAGTTGCTCGAACGCCAGCACGATCAGGGCGTCGCCGACCAGCAGGGCCAGCGGCTCGCCATAGGCCTTGTGGACCGAGGCCCGACCACGGCGCAGATCGGCATTGTCGAAACAGGGCATGTCGTCATGCACCAGCGAGGCGCAGTGCAGCAGCTCGATCGCGGCGGCGGTGGCATCGGCCAGACCCGGCGCGTCGTCACCGCAGGCGGCGGCGACGGCCAGGCACAACCGCGGCCGCAGCCGCGACCCGCCCGGAAACACCGCGTGGCGCACCGCTTCGGCCAGACGCGGCGGGCATCCCGGCCCGCCGAACCGCCCCAGCGCCGTGGTCAGAGCCCCCTCGACCCGAGCCATGGCATCCATGTTGTCCCCCTGTCAAAGTCCTGAAACGTCCCGTGGTCGCCAATATGTCAAATTCCGCCGGCCGAGGGAAGGGACTCGCGACCGGGGCGCGGCGGCACGTTTTTCCCGTGACAGCGGCGGGGATTTCGACCACACCTAGCCGCCGGGGCCGGCGCCGCCGGAGTCCGGCCCCACCCGGCCCAGGACTCCCGGCGGAGACGGAAAAGAGATGCGATTGAACGGGTTTCGCCCTTCCCTGAGGATCCGCCCCGCGCTGCGCGGCGCCAGCGGCGATCCCGCCGTGATCGACACCGGCCGCGCCGCCGACGGCCTGATCGAAGGACTGATCCGCCCCTCCGAAACCGATCTGCCCGACCCCGGCCCGCTGCCCTGCGGCCGCCGCTTCGCCCAGCCCCGCCCCGACGCCTTCAACGACCGGGGCGGCCCCCGCTTCGACCTGCCGGTGCCGGCCTCGGGCTATGCGTGGTGGTACATCGACGCGATCAGCGACGACGGCCGCCACGCCTTGACCCTGATCTTCTTCCTCGGCAGCGTGTTCTCTCCTTATTACGCCTGGGCGCGACGGGGGCGG